>NZ_LSJO01000050.1:0-11951 GCF_001556735.1 Sphingomonas sp. CCH9-F2
CGCTCGATTCGACCGGGCTGTCGCTGCGGATGCTGGGCAGCGTCGGCGCGCTGGTATTGATGCAGCGCGCATTGCTGGGGACGGGCGAGCAGGGCGGGGGCGCGCGCCATGTCCTGCTGGCGGCGCTGGCGCTGATGTGGACGACCGACCTGGTCGTCTATCTGCTGGCGTTCATCATCGACGGCTGGCCGCCCACGCTGACGATCGCGCGCGGCGCGGTGATGGTGGTGGTCGCCCCGCTGGTGATGTTCGCCGCGCAACAGGGCGATGCGCAGGCGCTCCGCGCGTCGCGCACCGTGGCGTTGCGGGCGGCGGCGGCGGTGCTGGCGGGGCTGTACGTGCTGGCGACCGGGATCGTCACCGGATATCTGGGATCGCTGGCGGGCAACCAGGCGCGGATCGTGCAAACCGCGTTCGTGTTCGGATCGGCCGCCAGCGTGCTGACGCTGGCATCGACACCGTGGCTGCGCGGCTGGGCCAAGGTCGTGGTGACCAAGCACCTGTTCCGGCACCGCTACGATTACCGCAACGCCTGGCTGCGCTTTACCGAAACGCTGGGCGGTGATGGGGGGAAGGGCGCGACGTTGACCGTGCGGGTCGTCACCGCGCTGGCCGAACTGACCGAATCGCCCGCCGGGCTGCTGCTGACCAGCGAGGCGGGCGGGCTGCGCGCGCGCGCGGCGTGGCGGTGCGAGGCGGCGCCCGACGAGGCCGGCAGCGCCGCGTTGGCGCGGTATCTGGAGCGGACCGCGCGGGTCATCGACCTGCCGGCGGTGGCGGCGGGGCGTGCGCCGGCGGAGGAAGCCGCGCTGGTCCCGGCGTGGATGACCGCGCGCGCCGACGGCTGGGCCCTGGTGCCGCTGCTGCACGCGCGGCGGCTGATCGGGGCGATCATGCTCGCCCCGCCGCCGGTATCGCGCGCACTCGACTGGGAGGATTTCGACCTGCTGGGCGTCGCCGGGCGGCAGGTCGCCAGCTATCTGGCCGAGGACGAGGCGCATGGCGCGCTGGGCGAGGCGCAGCGGTTCGATGAGTTCAACCGCCGCTTCGCGTTCATCCTGCACGACCTGAAGAATCTGGTCAGCCAGATGGCGCTGGTGGCGCGCAATGCCGAGCGGCACGCCGACAACCCCGAATTCCGCGCCGACATGATCGCGACGCTGCGCGATTCGTCGCAGCGGATGACCGCGCTGCTCGCCCGCCTGTCGCAGCGGCAGGCGGGGGCGGCGGGCGAGCGGCACCCGGTGGGGATGCTGGCGCTGGCGGAGCGGCTGGCGGATGCGCGCCGCGCGCAGCACCCGCTGCGTGCCGAGGGACATGAAGCGATGGCGCTGGCCGATCCGGCGGCGCTGGAAACGGTGCTGGGCCATCTGATCCAGAATGCGGTCGAAGCGAGTGCCGCGGGCCAGCCGGTCACGCTGGTCGTGGGGGGTGAGGGCGACGAGGTGTTCATCGACGTGATCGACCAGGGCGGCGGAATGAGCGCCGATTTCGTTCGCGACGGCCTGTTCCGGCCGTTCGTGTCGTCCAAGCCAAGCGGCTTCGGGCTGGGCGCGTTCGAGGCGCGGCAGCTGGTCGAGGCGATGGGCGGACGGTTGCTGGTGACGAGCCGGGAGGGCGAGGGGAGCCGGTTCCGCATCGCCCTGCCGCGCGCGCGGGCGTTGGAGGCCGCCGCATGACCGAAGCAAAGCGACCGACGCTGTTGATCGTCGAGGACGACGCCGGGCTGCAACGCCAGCTGCGCTGGGCCTATGACGGTTACGAGGTGGTGGTGGCGGGCGACCGGGCCGCCGCGCTCGAGGCGCTGCGCCTGCACGAGCCGCAGGTGGTGACGCTCGACCTGGGGCTGCCGCCCGACCCCGACGGCACGACCGAGGGGTTGCGCGCGCTGGCCGAGATACTGGCGCTGAAGCCCGACGCGAAGGTGGTCGTCGCATCCGGCCATGGCGCGCGCGAATCCGCGCTGGCGGCGATCGCGGGCGGGGCGTGGGATTTCTACCAGAAGCCGATCGATATCGACCAGCTGGGGCTGATCGTGGCGCGCGCGTTCCACGTCCACGCGCTGGAGGCGGAGAATCGCCGGCTGGCGGCGCGCGCGCAAGAGGATGCGCTGGGCGGGGCGCTGGGCGGCCTGATCACCGCCGCGCCGGAGATGCTGAAGGTGACGCGCACGGTCGAGCGCGTCGCCCCGGCCGACATCACGGTGATGCTGCTGGGCGCGAGCGGCACGGGCAAGGAAGTGCTGGCGCGCGGGCTGCACGACGCATCGCGCCGCCGCGACGCGCCGTTCGTCGCGATCAATTGCGCCGCGATCCCGGAGACGCTGCTGGAAAGCGAATTGTTCGGGCATGAGAAGGGCGCGTTCACCGGCGCGGTGAAGACGACGCCGGGCAAGATCGAACAGGCCGACGGCGGCACCCTGTTCCTGGACGAGATCGGCGACGTGCCGCTGGCGTTGCAGGTCAAGCTGCTGCGTTTCCTGCAGGAGCGGGTGATCGAGCGGGTCGGCGGGCGAAAGCCGATCGCGGTCGACACGCGGATCGTGTGCGCGACGCATCAGGATATCGACGCGATGGTGGCGGACGGCCGGTTCCGCGAGGATTTGTATTACCGATTGGCCGAGATCGTCGTGCGCATCCCGTCGCTGGCCGAGCGGCCGGGCGATGCGGCGCTTTTGGCGCGGCATTTCCTGACGCGGTTCGCGCGCGCGATGGGCAGCGCGGTCACCGGCTTTTCGCCCGATGCCACGGCGGCGATCGATGCGTGGGGATGGCCGGGGAACGTGCGCGAGCTGGAAAATCGCGTGAAGCGCGCGGTCATCATGGCCGATGGGAAGCTGGCGACGGCCGCCGACCTCGATCTGGCACCACCCGAGGACGGCGCGTTGCCGATCAACCTGCGCGCGGTGCGCGAGGCGGCCGATCGCGGCGCGATCCGCCGCGCGCTGGCGCAGTCGGATGGCAATATTTCCGCCACCGCGCGGCTGCTGGGCGTCAGCCGGCCGACGCTGTACGACCTGATGAAAAGCTACGACCTGAATGCGTGAGGCGCCGGGCGATCAACCGCCGGCGCAGCGCGGCTGGCGCCGGCGGCGGCGGCATCGGCCGTGGCATGGTATCGCCGCGCGCGCGGGGCGGGTAGCGACACGCGTGCGGGTGCGTGCGCTGCTGGCGCTGCTGCTGGCCGCGGCGGTGGTGCTGGCGATCGTCGCGCTGGCGCGGCGCGCCGAGCGACCCGATCCGCTGGTCGCGATCCGTCAGGGCGAGGCGGCGCTGGCACAGGCCAATTATTCGGCGGCGCGTTATCATTTCCTGACCGCGACCGGCGTGGCGCCGGGCAATGCGACGGCGCAATTGGGGCTGGCGCGCGCCAACCTGCTGCTGGGCGAGGGCGTCGCGGTGGAGGGGGCGGTGGATCGCGCGGCGGCGGCCGGCGCCAACCCGGCGACGCTGCACCCGCTGCGCGCCGCCGCGCGCCAGTTGCAGGACGATGCCGATGGCGCGATCGCGGAAGCGGCGCAGGCCAGCGGCGACCCGCTGGCGCAGCGCGCCCGCGCCCGCGCGATGGCGGACAAGGGCGATACCGTAGGCGGCGTGGCGCTGCTGCAGACCGTGCTGGCGCGCCACCCGCGCGATGCGGCGGCGTGGGTCGACCTGGGGCGGATCCGCTGGAACCTGGGCGATGTGGCCGGCGCGGGCGAGGCGGTGCAGCGCGCGTTGGCGGCGGATCGTGCCTGCCTGTCGGCGCTGGTGCTGGCGGGGGAGGTGGTGCGCAGTCGCTATGGCCTGAATGCGGCTTTGCCATGGTTCGCGGCGGCGTTGCGGCGCGATCCCTATTACCACCCGGCGCTGGCCGAATATGCCGCGACGCTGGGCGATCTGGGCCGCAACGGCGAGGCGGTGGCGGCGGCGCGGCGTGCGCTGATGACGCGCCGCAACAGTCCGCAGGGCTATTACCTGCTGGCGGTGATCGCCGCGCGTGCGGGCAACCGGCAGCTGGCGGCGGACCTGCTGGATCGCAGCGGCGGCGCGCTGGACGGCCTGCCGGGTGGGCTGCTGCTGTCGGGCGCGACCGATTATGCCGCCGGGCGGCTGGAACAGGCGGCGGTCAAGTGGCGCGCGCTGCTGGACCGCCAGCCGATGAATCTGGTGGCGCGGCGGCTGCTGGGCGCGGCGCTGCTGCGGTCGGGCGATGCGGCGGGGACGCTGGCGGTGCTGCGCCCGATCGCGCTGCGCGGCGATGCCGACAGCTATACGCTGACGCTGGTCGCGCGCGCGTTCGAGGCGCAGGGCAAGCGCGACTGGGCGGCGCGCTTCCTGGATCGCGCGGCGGCGGTGCCGCACCCCTTTGCCGCGCCGTTCGGACAGGATGACAGCCAGGCGGTTCTGGCCGATGCGGTCAGCAAGGTGCCCGACGATCCGCGTGCGGCGGTCGCCTATGTCCGCGGCCTGCTGGAGAACGGGCGCGGGGCGGAGGCGACCGCGCTGGCGCAGCGGATCGCCCGCCAGACCCCCGGCGCGCCCGCGGCGGCGATGTTGCTGGGCGATCTGGACGCGGCGGCGGGGCGCTGGGCGGCGGCGGCGCGCGACTATGCCCGCGCCGCCGACCTGCGGTTCGACCAGTCGGTGATGCTGCGGCTGGTGGAGGCGCGCGCGATGGCCGGCGACCGGCGCGGCGCGGCGCAGGCACTGGCGCTGTTCCTCAGCCAGAACCCGCAGAACATCGCGGCGCGGCGGACGCTGGCGAACCTCCAGCGCGCGGCCGGCGACGACGAGGCGATCGACACGCTGGAGCGGCTGCGCACCGATCTGGGAATGCGCGACGACCTGCTGCTCGCCAGCCTGTCGGGCGCCTACAGCGATGCCGACGATCCGGCGACGGGACTGGCGCTGGCGCGCGCCGCCTGTCGCCTGCAACCGATGCGAGCGGCTGCGGCGGATGCCTATGGCTGGGCGCTGCTGGGGCGCGGGCAGGTCGCGGCGGCGCTGCAACTGCTCGACAAGGCGGCGCAGGCGGCGCCCGGCGACGCGACGATCGCGTGGCACCGCGCGCAGGCGCTGGCGGGCGCGAAACGCCCTGCCGAGGCGCGCACGGCCATCGCCGCGCTGCTGCGCCGTGCCGACCTGCCCGATCGCGACGGCGCGCGCCGGTTGCTCGCCAGCCTGCCACCGGGTTGAGCCGCGCGCACGGTAAGGGTAGCGCGGGCGTCATGCCCGACCCCCTCGACCGGATCGCCGCCGCGCTGGAGCGGCTTGTCCCGCCGCCGCCCGCCGGCGCCGACCCGCTGGCGCACCCCGCCTATGTCTGGCGCGACGGCGCGCTGGTCGCCGCGCGCGCCTTCGCCCCGCTGCCGCTGGAGATGCTGCACGGCGTCGATGCGCAGAAGACCGCGCTGACCGACAATCTGCGGCGGCTGGCGGCCGGCCATGCCGCGCAGGATACGCTGCTGTGGGGTGCGCGCGGCACGGGCAAGTCCGCGCTGGTGAAGGCGGCGGTAGGCGCGGTGCAGGGCGGCGGTGGCGTGCTGGCGCTGGTCGAGGTCCCGGGCGACCGGCTGGCGACGCTGCCCGCGCTGTTCGACGCGATCGCCGCGGCGCCGCGCGCCTTCGCGATCTTCCTCGACGATCTCGGCTTCGACGCGGCGGGCGATGCGCGCGTGCTACGATCGTTGCTGGAGGGCGGAGCGGAGGCGCGGCCGGGCAATGCGCGGCTGATCGTCACGTCGAACCGCCGCCACCTGGTGACGCGCGACATTCGCGAGCAGGACAGCGCGATCAACCCGCGCGATTCGGTCGACGACCAGCTGGCGCTGGCGGATCGCTTCGGGTTGAGCCTGGGCTTTCACGTTGTCGATCAGGACGGCTATTGCGCAATCGTGCGCGGCTATGCCGAGCGCTACGGGCTGCCGTTCGATGCCGCGGACGCGATCCAGTGGGCGACGCGGCGCGGCAGCCGCTCGGGCCGGGTGGCGTGGCAATATGTCGTCGAACTGGCGGGGCGAGACGGGATTGCGCTGACTTGACCCGCGCCGGAGGGACGGCGATGGCACCGGCGGCGTGCCGGTGCGTTGACGCGGCGTCCTTTCCACCACCGGAGATACGATCATGTCGACCGCCGATGCCAAGGTTTCGAACAGCAAGACCGGGCTGACCGATTCGCTGCGCCATCATTTTTCGGGCGATGCGCCGCTGACGCAGAAGGCCAGCGGCTTCGTGAAGGAACGGCCGTGGGCGTCGCTGGCGCTGGCCGGCGTCGCCGCGGCGGCGGTGCTCAACACGCTGCGCGGCGCGCGCGGCTGATGATCGGGACGGGGTGCGGCGGCGCACCCCGTTTTCGTCACGTCGTGACAGACGTGAGCAGGCGCTCCCGACGCGCGACGATCACCGGGACCAGCATCTGGCCCGCAACATTGGTGGCGGTGCGCCCCATGTCGAGGATCGGGTCAATCGCCAGCAACAGGCCGACGCCCTCCAGCGGCAGGCCCAACGTCGACAGCGTGAGCGTCAGCATCACCGTGGCGCCGGTCAACCCCGCCGTCGCCGCCGATCCAAGCACCGAGACCGCTGCAATCACCGCATAGTCGGACAGGTGCAGCGCTATGCCGAAGAATTGCGCCACGAAGATCGCCGATATCGCCGGATAGACCGCGGCACACCCGTCCATCTTCGTCGTTGCCCCCAGCGGTACCGCAAAGGCGGCATAGGCGCGCGGGACGCCCAGCGCGCGTTCGGTCAGTTCCTCCGTAACCGGGAGCGTGCCGACCGAGGAGCGCGAGACGAAACCCAGCTGGATCGCGGGCCAGGCGCGGCGATAGAACCACGCCGGGCTTAGCCCGTGGGACGCCAGCACCGCCGGGTAGACGACTAGCAAGACCAGCGCGAGGCCGAGATAGACCGCCAGCGCATAGGTGCCGAGCGAGGTGAGCATGGTCCAGCCGTAGCGGACCACCGCATCCCCGATCAGCGCCGCCGATCCGATCGGCGTCAGCGCGATCACCCAGCGTAGCAACCGGCGGAAGACCGCCAGCGCGGAGGCGTTGAACGCAAGGAAGCCCGCGCCGGCCTCCCCCACACTGACCGCGGCGGCACCGATTGCGATTGCGGCGACGATGATCTGCAGCACGTTGAACCCGACGACCGTGGTCGCGCCGTCGTCCGCCAGCGTCGTGCTGGCGGTCAGGCCCAGCATGTTGGCGGGGACCAGCCCCTTCAGGAAATCGAGCCATGACCCGGTGGTGGACGGCGCGGCGGCGGTGGCCGGGCTGACCCCGGCGTGCAGCCCCGGCTGAAGCAGCAGGCCCAGTGCGATCCCGATCGACACGGCCGCCAGCGCGGTCAGCGCGAACCACAGCAATGTCTGCACGACCAGCCGCGCGGCGTTGTGAAGATCGCGCAGCGCCGCGATCGACCCGACGATCGCGGTGAAGACCAAAGCGGGGACCAGCGCCTTGAGCAGCTGGACGAAGATTTGCCCCAGCGTATGGAGCGTCGTGCCGAGCGGCGCATTGGCCCCGCCGAGGCTGCGCGCGGCGAAGCCCAGCGCCAGCCCGGCGGCCATGCCGATCGCGACCTGCACGCCGAAGCCGGGGAGGCGGCGGGCGCTCATCGCGCTGCCGCCCGCGCCAGCGCGGCACCGAACAGCGCGAAGAAACCGCGATTGGCCGGGCAATGCGTGCCCTGCCATTCGGGATGCCATTGCACCGCCAGCACGTCGGCCGCGACGTCGTGCGCGGTGATCGCCTCGATGACGGCATCGTCAGCCGCCACCGCCTCCACCGACAGGCCGGTGCCGAGCCGGTCGATCGCCATCTGGTGCACCGAATTGACGTCCAGCCGGCCGCAGCCACTGATCCGCGCCAGCTTGCCGCCGGGGGTCAGATCGACCGGATGTACATGGTCGAACAGATCGGTGTAATCGTCCGCCCAATTGCCGCGCAGGTGCGATCCGTGATCCAGCGTGCGCAGCGAGCCGCCGAACAGCACGTTGATCTCCTGCAAGCCGCGGCAGATGCCGAACACCGGCTTGCCCGTGTCGATCATCCGTTCGGCGAGCGACAGCGCGACGATGTCGCGCGCCGGGTCGGTCGCGCCGACGCTGTCGTCGGTGCAGTCCGACGCCAGCGCGACGTGCGAACGCGCGCCGGTCAGCAGCAGTCCGTCGAGGCAGGCGGCGGTCGCCGCCACGTCGATCGCATCCGCCACCGCCGGCACCAGCAGCACGGTGGCGTCGCACCAGTGCGTGACCGGCGCGATGAAGCGCGTCGCCACCGCCTGGATCGGGCGCGCGGCCTGTTCGTTGCCGCACATGATCCCCACGACCGGCCGGCGTGCGCGGCGGTTCATGCCGCGTGCTCCAGTGTGTCGCGCAGATCTGCAGCCCCGGCGGGGTCAAGGTGCAGCGCCTCCGGCTGCACCAGCACGCTGTCCGGTGCGACGTCGGACAGCAGCCAGACGTTGCCGCCGATCACCGAACGATCGCCGATCGTGACGCGCCCCAGGATCGTCGCCCCGGCGTAGATGATGACGTCGTTTCCCACGATCGGATGGCGTGCCAGTCGCGCGCGGGGCGATTGCGGCGCCAGTCCCACGGCACTGCGCGCGCCCAGCGTGACATGCTGGTACAGCCGCACGCGGTCGCCGATGATCGCGGTTTCGCCGATCACGACGCCGGTGCCGTGATCGATGAAGAAATGCCGCCCGATCGTCGCGCCGGGGTGGATGTCGACCCCGGTCCGCTCGTTCGCCAGTTCGGACATCAGCCGCGCGACGATCGGCGCGCCCAGCTGGTGGAGCTGGTGCGCGATCCGGTGGTGCAGGCTGGCGATGGCTCCCGGGTAGCAGACCAGTATCTCGTCGACGCTGCGCGCGGCGGGATCGGCGAGGAAAGCGGCCTCCACATCGCCGTCGATCAGCCGGCGGACCTCGGGCAGGGTGGTGGCGAACAGCCGGACGATCGTGGCGGCCTGATGCTCGGGAAAATCGGCGCTCGCTTCTTCCTGCCAATAGCCGATCTCCGCCGCGACCTCGCGCTCCAGGTCGCGCAGCCCGGCGATCAGCTTGGCGGCGACGTAATCGTCCTCGCTCGCCGCGGTGGGGGCACGGTAGTGGCCCAGCCTGCGCGGATAGAGCGCGGCGGACAGCGTATCGACGATCGCCGCGATCGCATCACGCGACGGGAAGCTGCCGATGTCGCGGCGATGATCGTGACGGCGCCGCCAGTCGCCGCGGGCGGCCCGCAGCCCCGACACGGTATCGGGAATGGTCATACGAACGCTCTCCTACGCCCTTACTCCAGTTATCCGATAGGATATTACACGGGCGCGCGAAGTCGATAGCGCGGCGGGCAAGACCTGCGTCGCGGGGCCGTAGAAAAACTATGCGTTCATCGCGGCAGCGTAATCGTCGCGCGCAGTCCGCCGCCGTCGCGCGCGGCCAGCACGATCTCGCCGCCCGCCTCGCGCACGATCGACCGCGCCAGCGCGAGCCCCAGTCCGATCCCGCCGGTATCGCGATTGCGCGAGGTTTCGAGGCGGATGAACGGATCGAACACGTCGTCCAGCCGCTCCGGCGGGATGCCCGGGCCGCGATCGGCGACATGGATGGCGGCGTGCCGCTCGCCGGCCTCCAGCGTGACCTCGGCCGCGCCGGCATATTTGATGGCATTCTCGATCAGGTTGCGGATCGCGCGCCGGATCAGCGACGGGCGCAGCCGCATCCGCAGCCGCTCCGCTTCCTCGAAGGTGACGGCGGCGCCCAGATCGCGGAAATCCTCGACCACGGCATCGACCAGCGCGGCCAGATCGACCTCGGTCGGCGGCTCGCTGGGGCGGCCCATCCGCGCAAGCGACAGGATATCGTCCAGCGTCCTGTTCATCTCCGCGATGGTTTCCACCATGCGCGCGCGATCGGTGTCGTCCTCGACCGATTCGACGCGGACGCGCAACGCCGCCAGCGGGGTGCGCAGGTCGTGGCCGATCGCGCCGAGCATCCGGTCCTTTTCGTCCAGCATCGCGGTGACGCGCAGCCGCAGCGCGTTGAACGCGGCGATCACCGCCTGCACGTCGGGCGGGCCGTTTTCCGCCAGCGGCACCGGCGCGGAGGCGGGGGAATAGGCGCGCGCAGCGGCGGCGAGTTCGCGCAGCGGCCGCGAGATGCGCCGCGCGATCCACAGCACCGGCAGCAGCACCGCGCCGTACAGGATCAGCGTCTGCGCCAGCAGCCGCCAGAACAGCCGCGAATCGTTGCGCGACCATGGCGAGGCGACGACCAGCCAGCGTCCGCCGGGCTGCTGCACCGCCATCACCAGCGCATCGCGGCGCTGCGGCGCCATGCCGTCGCGGGCCATCATCCGCCGTTCGATGCGGGTGGGGCGCAGCGCATATTGATTGGGGGAGGCGAGCGCGACGGCGACCCGGCGCACCGGCACGCCCAGCTCGGCGAGCTGCGATGCCAGTTCGTGCGCCAGATCGGGCTGGGCATGCATCGCCGGGGTCAGCGGGCTGGCGGCGGCGATCCGCACCCGCCCACGATCCTGCAACAGCGCCCGTCCCTGCGCCTCGCGATCGAGCGCGTCGGCGATCTGCACCGCGGCGGGGCGAGTCGCCTGCGCCACGCGAAAGGCGGTACGATCGCGCAGGACCAGCGCAAGGTTGAACGCCTGCGCCACGAACAGCGCCAGCGCGACCAGCAGCGCCATCTGCCCCGCCAGGCTGCGCGGCCAGGGAAGGCGGCGGGTCACGGGCGTGGCGTCACAGGCGGGTCACGTCGGTGGACAGCGCGTAGCCGC
Organism: Sphingomonas sp. CCH9-F2; assembly: GCF_001556735.1. Lineage (NCBI taxonomy): Bacteria > Pseudomonadati > Pseudomonadota > Alphaproteobacteria > Sphingomonadales > Sphingomonadaceae > Sphingomonas > Sphingomonas sp. CCH9-F2. The sequence goes on from NZ_LSJO01000050.1 coordinate 10,786, forward strand.
CGCCCCAGACGGTCTTGATGATCTCCGGCGATTTGGGATCGGCTTCGATCTTGCGGCGCAGGCGGCTGACCTGATTGTCGATCGCGCGATCGAAGGCGGCGGCCTCGCGCCCTTGCGTCAGGTCGAGCAACTGGTCGCGGGTGAGCACCTGTCGCGGGCGCTGCACCAGCGCGAGCAGCAGATTGTATTCGCCGGTCGACAGCGCCACCGACACGCCTTCGCGATCGACCAGCGCGCGCTCCCCGGTCTTCAGTACCCAGCCGGCGAAGGCGTAGGAGCCGCTTTCCGGCGCATGCTGGCGCAGGCCGCCGCCACCCGCCGCGCGGCGCAGCACGGTCTTGATCCGCGCCGCCAGCTCGCGCGGGGAAAAGGGCTTCACGACATAATCGTCGGCGCCCATCTCCAGCCCGACGATGCGGTCGGTTTCCTCGCTGCGCGCGGTCAGCAGGATTATCGGCGTCTCGCCGGTGGCGCGGATGTGGCGGCACAGCGACAGGCCGTCCTCGCCCGGCATCATGATGTCGAGGACGATCAGGTCGATCGCATAGGCGGCCAGCCGCGTGCGAGCGCTTTCGGCGTCGCCCGCCTGCGTCACGCGAAACCCCTGCTTGGTCAGATAGACCGCCAGCGGTTCGCGGATCGAGCGTTCGTCATCGACGAGCAGGAGGTGAGGTGTGTCGCCCATCACGTCCGGGATTGGCATGGCGGATACCCCGATGGGAAGCCCCCGCATCCGCCCGCCGCAGCGGATGGATGCGGGGCGTGCGATCAGTTCGCGCCGTCGTCGCCGCCGGTCATCCGTGCGCGCATCAGCAGGCGCGCGGCCTCGCGCTCGCGTGCGTCGACGACCCCGTCATGGTTGGTATCCATCCGGTCGAACATCCGCAGCGCGCGCTCGCGGAATTCGGCCTGGGTGATTTCGCGCGCCTTCATCCCGCGCCCCTTGCCGGCACGATCGGGGCCGGCGCGGTCCGGGCGACCGGCGGTCGCCGCATCGCCGCCGCGCGCGGCCCGACGCGCGTCGCGCCAGGCGTGGCGTTCCTCGGCGGTGACGGTGCCGTCGTGGTTGGCGTCCATCGCGGCGAAGCGGCGATCGGCGGCCGCGATCGCGTCCGCGCGGGTCTGGGAACGGGCCGGATCCGGGGCAAGGGTGGTCGGGGCAGGGG
>NZ_LSJO01000500.1:0-265 GCF_001556735.1 Sphingomonas sp. CCH9-F2
CCACCAGCGCCCCCACCGCGACCAGCCGCAGCGTCACCGCCTCGCGCCCCAGCGCCAGCGCCGCCAGCACCATCAGCGCCGCGAGACGAGGCGTGGGTGGCGCAATGGGGGCGGGGGCTGGCGTCGTTGCTGCTGACCGGGCTGGTTGTGGAAGCGGCGCTGATGCCGATCGCGGCATTCCATTTCCACAAGGCCGGCGCTTACGGCGCCGCGGCCAATATCGTCGCTATCCCCTTGACGACGTTTGTGGTGATGCCGGCCGAGG
>NZ_LSJO01000501.1:0-691 GCF_001556735.1 Sphingomonas sp. CCH9-F2
GCGGTCGTCTCGGTCGAGAAGTCCGCGTCCTCGATGCGGCTGCGCGCGTCGGTCAGGTTGGTCATGTTGGTGGTCATGTTGTTGACCGCCGATTCGATGCGGTTCTGCACCGCACCCAGTTCGGCGCGCTTGTTCGACACGTTGGCGATCGCGGTGTCGAAGGCGTCGATGTTGGTCGTCCAGTTCGGCGACGCGGCGGTGACGTCGACCGCGGACACCGCGGGCGGGCCGGCGGTGACGGCGCTGCTGATCGTCGGCGCTTGGAACGTCATGCTGATCGCGTCGGCACCCTCGGCACCGGCCTGGATCGACTTGGTCGCGGCAGTGGCGGGGAACAGCGCCACGCCGTTGAACTGCGTGTTGCTCATCACGCCGTTCACCTGCTTGGCCAGCTGGTCCATTTCGCTCTTGATGTTGGTGAGGTCGGTCGAGCTGTAGCTGCCGTTGGCGGCCTGCACCGTCAGTTCGCGCATGCGCTGCAGCATGTTGCCGACCTCGTCCAGCGCGCCTTCGGCGGTCTGCGCCATCGAGATGCCGTCGTTGGCGTTGCGGATGCCCTGCGCCATGCCGCGGATTTGCGACGTCATCGACGCGCCGATCGCCAGGCCGGCGGCATCGTCCTTCGCCGAGTTGATGCGCTTGCCGGTCGACAGCCGCTGCATCGCGGTCGTCAGGTCCTTGCTGGCGAGCG
>NZ_LSJO01000502.1:0-5241 GCF_001556735.1 Sphingomonas sp. CCH9-F2
GCCCGCCGCCACGCCGCCACGCCCCGGCGTCCAACGCTCTTGCTTTGCCCGCTGCTGCGATGCAGCGTCCCGCCGACCTTGCGGGAGCCCGGGCTTGCCTTTTCTCATCAGTCCCGTCCGCTTCATGCTGCATTATGTGGCGGCGCGACCGTGGATCTTCCTGTTGCTCGGCGTGCTGGTCGCCGGCGCGTCGGTCAGCTCGATCGGCGTGCAATATGCGATGAAGCTGTTGATCGACGCGATGACCGGCACCGACCGGTATCGGAGTCACGTCTATGCGATGCTGGCGGTGTTCCTGGGTTTCGTCCTGCTGGAAAGCCTGCTGCAACGCGCCGCCGCACTGACGCTGGGCCATGCCACGGTGGTGTCGGGGGTGGGCATCCGGCTGGACATGGTGGATTACCTGACCGGGCACCAGATGCCGTTCTTCCAGAACCAGCGCGCGGGATCGCTGGGGCACCGCATTTCCGGGCTGGCGGGCATCTTCGGTGCGATCGTCCACCGCCTGCTGCAGGAAGTGACCCCGCCGCTGATCGCCTTCGCGGGCGCGATCATCATCTTCCTGACGATCGACGTGCGCATGGCGCTGGTGCTCGGCGCGATCTTCATCGTCGTCACCGTCGCGCTGGTGCTGCTGGGGCTGCGCGGCCACGTCCATCACAAGGCGTTCGCCGAAACCGCCGGCACGGTCGGCGGCGAGCTGGTCGACCTGATCGGCAATATCTGGGTGGTGAAGGCGTTCGCGGCGCGCCAGCGCGAGCTGTCGCGGCTGGAAAGCTTCCTGGACGACGAAGCGACCGCGCAGCGGCGCGGCTGGTTCTTCGTCGAACAGATCCGCGGGCTGCACGATCTGGTGCTGGCGGTGCTGGTCGGCGGCACGCTGATCTGGGCGATCGGGCGCTGGTCGACCGGCGCGATCTCGACCGGTGACGTCGTCGTCATCAGCACGATGACCTTCCGCATCCTCCACGGGTCGCGCGATCTGGCGATGGCGCTGATCGATACCAGCCAGCAGTTCAGCTACCTGCGTGAGACCCTGGACATCATCGGCGTGCCGCAGACGCTCAGCGACGCCCCCGACGCCGCGCGGCTCAGCGTCGGCGAAGGGCGGGTCGAGCTATCGCATGTCACCTTCGGCTATGATCCGCGCCACCCGATCCTCCACGACCTGTCGCTGGAAGTGCCCGCCGGGCAGAAGGTCGGCATCGTCGGCCCGTCGGGCGCGGGAAAATCCTCGCTGTTGCAAATGATCCAGCGGTTCCACGATCCGCAAATCGGCAGCGTGTCGATCGACGGGCAGCGGATCGACCGGGTGACGCAGGAATCGCTGCGCGACGCGCTGGCAGTGGTGCCGCAGGAAGTGCTGCTGTTCCACCGTTCGGTGATGGAGAACATCCGCTTCGCCAAGCCCGATGCCAGCGACGCGGACGTGCACCGCGCCGCCGAGGCCGCCGGCTGCGACGATTTCATCCGCCGCCTGCCGCACGGCTATGACAGTATCGTCGGCGAACGCGGCACCAACCTGTCCGGCGGGCAGCGCCAGCGGATCGGCATCGCGCGCGCCTTCCTGAAGAACGCGCGGATCGTGCTGCTGGACGAGGCGACGTCCGCGCTCGATTCCGAATCCGAGCTGGAGGTGCAGAACGGGCTGGAGGCGCTGATCGAGAACCGCACCGTCATCGCGGTGGCACACCGCCTGTCGACAATCGCCAATTTCGATCGCGTCGTAGTGGTCGATCAGGGCCGCGTGGTCGAGGACGGGCCGCCGCAGCAGCTGCTGCGCAACCGCGGCGGCGCGTTCCGCCAATTGTGGGTGATGCAGGTGGAGGGGCTGGACCGCGCCTCGAACATCTCGCTGGCCGGCGAACGGCTGCGCCACATGTCGGAACGCAGCCGCGAACAGTTGCAGCGGATGGTCCGCCGCGCGTGGCCGGGGGCGGCCGACCGCACCTGACCCGGCGTGTGTGTAGGCGGGGTGTCACCCCCCGCGGCGCGCCTCGATGTAACGGCCGACATTCTGCGCCAGCACGTCCAGCGGCACGTTGCCGCCGTCGACCACCGCCTGGTCGAAATCGCGCAGGTCGTAACGCGCGCCCAGCGCCGCCTTGGCGCGGTCGCGCTGCGCGTTGATCTCGATCTGCCCCAGCTTGTACCCGCACGCCTGACCGGGCCAGGCGCAGTAGCGGTCGATCTCGCTGCGCGCATTGCTGTCGGGCAGGCCGGTGGCCGCGACGAACGCGGCCAGCGCGCGCTCGCGCGACCAGCCCATCGCATGGATGCCGGTGTCGGTGACCAGCCGCACCGCGCGCCACGACAGTCCCATCAGATACCCCAACCGCCCGGCCGGATCGCCGTCGTACATCCCCAGTTCGTCAGCCAGCTGCTCGGCATAGAGCGCCCAGCCCTCCGAATAGGCGTTGAACGCCAGGATCGATCGGATCAGCGGCAGCTGCTGAGCATATTCGCCCTGCCACACATGGCCGGGGATCCCTTCGTGGAACACCAGATCGGGGATGGTGACGCGGTTGTGGATCGACGGATCGCCCAGATTGACCCACACGCGCCCCGGGATCGACCCGTCGAGCGACCCCGGCCCGCCATAGGCCGCGGGTGCGCCCGCTTCCTGCGCGGCGGGCATCCGCCGGATTTCCAGTCGCCCCGCCACCAGCCGCCGGAAGGCACGCGGCAGCTTCGGGCGAATCGCGTCGATCTTGCCCTGCATATAGGCGACGATCTGCCGCCGCCCCTCGTCCCCGTCGGGAAAGGCGATGCCGGGGCGGCGCTGCAACGCGATCGCGCGCTCGGCGACACTGCCCTGCGTCAGTCCGAAGCCCTTCAGGATGACGTCCATCTGCGCCTGCAGCGCCGCGACCTGCTCGATGCCGATGCGGTGGATCTCCTGCGGGCTGCGCCGCGTCGTCGTGCCCGCGCGCAGGCCCCAGGCATACCATTCCGCGCCATGCGGCCGCGCGCCCATCCCCGCCGCATCGGTGGCGACCGCACGCTGCGCGCGGATCTCCGCCAGCTGGCGCTCCAGTGCCGGGACCACCACGGTCCGTGCGATCCGCGCCGCGCGCGCCGGGCCGTTACCGCCCAGCGCCGCGCCCTTGCGCCGCAGCGGGCCGACCAGCGGGCCGTCGTCGGCCGCCGCCCCCGCGATCGTCCGCGTGATGCCTTCGATCGTGCGGTCGAGCAGGAAGGACGGCGGCACCAGCCCCTGCCCGCGCGCGGCACGGATACGCACCGTTTCCCCGTCCAGCTGGCCCGCCATCCCCTCGACCCGCGCCAGATAGGCATCGACGTCGGCGGCATCGCGCACCGGCTGGTCGCCTTCCAGCACCTGCGGCACATCCAGCCACGAACCGACATTCTGGATCACCGCATAGGGGGTGTTGCGCCAGTCGCCGATCGTCGCCACGCCATAAGGCAGCGCCATGCCGTCGCGCGCGGTGCGAAACGCGCTATCGACCACCGCCAGGCTGGTCGCGGTCGCCGGGTCCAGCCCCGCGCGCGGCACCCTGGCCAGCGCGGCGATCCCCTCCTCCACGAAGCGGCGCCGCTTCTCCATTCCGGCGGGCGAGCGATCCTCCAGTCGCCCGCGCAGCGCCGCATGTTCGCCGGTGTCCACGCCCAGCCGCGTCGCATCGCCCGGTTGCAGCTCCAGCAGCTGCCACGCCAGCCGGTCGAGCAGCGCCGCCGCGTCGCCCGCGGGGGCCGACGCCGCCTGCGCGGGGAACTGGGTCAGCAGGGCACCGGCCGCCAGGCCGGTCAGGGTGTCGCGCCGCGAAGGCCGAAAGTGCGTCATCCCGCGCAGCTTAGCCGCGCCGCCGGGCCGGTCAAACCCGCGCGGGCGGCGCGCTGTCCTCGGTCAGTTCGACGACATCGAAGTCATAGCGCCGCCACCCGCGCTGGCGCGCCGCATCGGCGGCCGCCTCGCGCTTGCCGCGCGCCTCCTTCAGCGACGCTTCATGGCCCCAGAACACCTCGGTGGCGCCGTTTTCCAGCACCGCGACGATCCGCCAGTAATGCGTGAACGGCGCCGCGGTCGGCCCGATCGTCTTGACATAGCCGTCGGGCAAGGTCGCGGTCAGGTAGCGTTTGCGCCGCGCCACCGCGCTCAGTCGCCGCTGTGCTGCGGCATCGCCAGCGCCTGAACGCGCAACCGGGGGAACACCGCCTCCAGCGGCTTGGTATCGGGCATGACGTAGACATAGCCGCCCTTGCGCCGGAACGCGGGCGACAGCGTCTTCGCGTAGAAGGCGCGCGGCACGTTGATGCAGCCGAAGGTGATGCGGTTGTCGTCGGGCGTCGGCGACAGCATCCGCTCGCGCCGCCGCTCCGATCGCGCGGCATCGGCAGGGATCGGATGGATCGCGACCGAATTGGCATAATCGACCCACAGAATCCGCTCGCGCCCCAGCGCCAGTCCGAACCGCGCCAGATAGCGGCCGGCGGGCGTGGTCTTCTCGGCCGGGCCAATCTGCGCCAGTGTCTTGGCACCGACGCCCGGCGTGGCATCGTCGCCCGGCGCGATGCCGATCAGCACCGGCTCGGCCGCCAGCGCACGCCCCTTGGCATCGAACAGAAAGATCGCCGCCGACAGCTTGTCGACGATGGCATAGGGCAGGCCGTGATTGTCCTTCGCCGCCGCGATCCATTCGGCAACGCGCGCGGCGCCTTCCGACGGAAGGATGACGGGCGCGGGGGCCGGCGCGGGCCGGGCCGCTGCCTTGGGCGTCCGGCGCGGCGCGGCGTCGGCCGCCTCCATGGCAATGGCCGGGGCGAACGCTGCCGCCCCGGCCATCATCCAGCCGAGCATCGTGGGATGCCGGATCATTCCTGCGCCGCGATCAGTGGCGCGGACGCTTCGGGCGCGATTCCTGCGCCTGCAACCGCTGCTCCACGCTGTCGACGCGGCCATTCAGCTGGTCCAGCCGCTGCCCGTTGCCCTGCGACTGCTGCGATGCCGCCTGTGCCTCGGCCAGCGCGGACTTGGCGGTCGCGTCGGTCGCCTGGAGCCGCGTTTCGAGCGAATCGACGCGCTGGCTGACCGGCGCGATCTGTTCGCGGACATAGGATTTGGTGGCACAGCCGCCGAGGGCGACGGCCCCCGCCAGGACGGCGATCGGGGCAAGCTTGGACGCAGTACGATACATGACTGTTTTCCGTAATGGTTAACCAGTCGTAACAACCAAGCCGAGCCGTGGCGGGGCAACAATGCGGATTGTGACCGTCCGTGCA
>NZ_LSJO01000503.1:0-4174 GCF_001556735.1 Sphingomonas sp. CCH9-F2
GCAAGCGTCAAGCTAACCCGCTGATACCACTCAACTTAATTTCGGATCGGGCTCTTAGGGTGTCATTTCGCCCTCAGCCGGAACCGACCCCACCCAGCACGCAGCTTGGGGATTTTCAGGTTCAGCGTGCCTACCCGGGTATCCAGCGAACGGTCGCGATAGCCGTTGCGCCAGGTCGCGCGCTCGCTGCTGCGTTCGTGGCGACCCGCGCCGATCAGGCCATCAACGTCGGCCTCCATGATCAGCTGCAGCACGTTCTCGGCGATGGTGCGCAAAAAATCCGGTTGGCCGCCCTTTGCAGCCAGCTCTTCGATCAGTAATCTGTCCTCGGTCATCGGGAACTCCTCTTCGTCACGGTTGAAGTGTGCAAACTCCACCATAACGATGAACCCGGTCGCGCTCCAACATCGGTCGAGGTCAGCGCCGGCGGGCAGGGTGGCGACCGGTCCTGCATCAATGCGCTGCCATCCGCTCGGTCCTGAACCCCCACAGGCTCCTGGGCAGATCGAGCTCGCCGCGTTTTGCGCGAGCGATCATCCCTGCGAAATACGCCCCCGGCGTCAGCCGGATCTCGTCGCGGCTGTACCGTTCGGCCGTGATCATGACCGCAACCGCCGCGCCGTCGCGGCCCAGCTCGTCAAGCGCCTCGACCCAGGTCCCGGTGCGGATACCGAGATCGTGCCGCAGCCGCGAGGCAGCGTGGTGAATGTCGGCCCACCCCGGCGAGGGGGAGGGGAGGTACATTGCCGCGGTCGGGAACATTTCCTTCAAATCCGAAGGCTTCACCTTGAACCGGCTGTTCGACGGCGAGGCAGGGAGCACGGCCTGTTTGGGCTGCTCCGGGTCCGGGTCGGAACTACAATCGCGAACAGCATGTACGGAATCTTCAGGGGGAATGGTTTGTATATGTATGAAGGGATCGTCAGATGACCCCGAGGGGTTATTTTCTGGTGGAAACATGAACCGATCGACGGTCTCGCCAACCTGATCCTCAAGAGTGTCGAGACGGTCGAGCGCGCCCTGATAGCCATCGCTGTCGCCCATCGCCTTCGCCTGTCCCGCGGTGAAGGCGATCGCGTCGATCGTTTCCTGCAACCGCATCCAGTGCGGCCCGGCGAGCTTCATCTCGGCCGCTTGCGCCAGTGCCTGACCGACGAGGCGGCGGACGCGCGCGATCTCCTTCTTGCCGGTCTTGAAGAGCGCATGGAGCGCGTTGAGCCGGTCACCAGCCTCCTTCAGTTCGGCGTAGCGCAGACGGACAGGTGACAGGTCGAGGCCATAGGCTTCCACGATTGCGCCGTCGCGATCCCTGTAGCCGCTCCTGCGGCCATGCGCGCTGTCACGCGCAAGAAGGAGGCCCGCTTCACGCAATTCACGCAGCCGCGCCTTGATGCAGGCTACCGATTTGCGGGCGGTGTCGGCGAGGTGCTGGTTGCTCGGCCACACGATGAGCAACCGACCTTCGGTCCAATCGGCTTCCCACGTCAGCTGGATGAGGTCCATCAGCGTCTCGATCGCGCCGGGACTGACGCCGATCGCGCCGCGCAAGGCCTTCACGACGTTACGGGCATCGCGCTTGGACACCTCGATGTCAGTGTCATCCACGACTTTTATCCGTCGCGTCAGCTCGCGCGTGAGCGCCGTAATCGGCCGTGCGCCGGTGCGGCCGGTGAAAGCCGTCTGGGTGTAGGTCATCGTTCGTCCCCTCGGATGGAGGGACCGTCAGCAGGCAAAACTCGTGCGTGGCGCGAAGCGCGCTCCCTTGAACCGGGGATCGGGATCGGCTAGATGGAGGGTCTTGTGGGAGACCGGTCAGCGTTTGCAGACGCTGCCACCTATCGGTTCCAGGGTGCCCGGCCTTCGTGCCGGGCATTCGTTTATGTGGTCACGGTCGCTATCCTAATCTCGCCGATCATTAGAAATCGGTGAACATACCCTGCGATATTTTCAGAGCGCCGGAAACTGCGAAGGTTTGTGGTTTCGATGACATCAAAGCCGAAATATCTGTGGTTTCGGTGACATCGAGGTCTGAAAACCTGAGGTTTCAATGACAACCTTCCTCAGATCCGGTTCTAAACTCTGTGTGGGGATCTTCGCTGGCCGTCGATGATTCGCCTACGCGGCATCTGATTCGCGTTGGCTGATCGGGACCGGCACTATGGTGATCCGATCATCGGCAACGGGCATCCGAGCGCCTGGTTGTTCCTCGACGTACAATGTAAATCCCGGTATGGCATTCTGCTCGGCCGCGTCTTTCAGAAGGCGCTTAAAGCTCCGGCAGGGGCTTTGATATCCAGTCTGTAGCCGTAGATCGCCGAGCGTTAGTGATACAGGGCCGTCAATGCATGATGCAGACGCTACCTCATAGAGGCGACGATTGACGGGACTTAGCTGGAAGTAGGCCGGTGCATACTTCAATATGTCCCGGTCCTTCATGATGGCCCGATGTAGCCAATCGCAAAGGCGAACTCTGACGGCCTTCAGGCGGCGAGTCCCGTCCTTTGATTTAGAGTATTTCAGTTGGACATTTTCGACCCACGAGAAAAAGCCTGCGACTCCCTCACCACCGGTCTCGATGTCGGTCTTGATCTGAGTACTCTGCAAGCGCTCGAGTGACTCGAACAATCGATTATATGCTTTGGCTGATACGGGCGTGCCAGTGACTCTGAACAGGTCATGGCCCGTGAATTGGAAATCCTGACCTACGGCTCCTCCTTCCTCTAGACGGCTGGCCATAAGGCTGGCGATGTAGAGTAGGACCTCTTTGTCATAGATTGTTGCTACGCCCCGATGCCCGGGATTTACTTCGATCGTCACATTGTTGGCAGTGTATCGTAATTGGGTCTTCCAGGCGTTCTTACTCAATGCGAAAAATGGATACGCCATGAGGGAGCGCTCGCCACGAACACCGCCGCGAAGGGGACTATCCAGTGAAAACAAATCACCCTGGACTGGCGTGTGGGGTGCTTCTGCCAAGCCCTTTTGGCTGACCTCTGAAGCCCGTTTACCACTAGACGATATTCGTTTGACGACAGCCTTAGCCATTTGCCGCACGTTCCCGTCGATAGCGCGGAAAGCCGGATGATGTCATCGAAACCACAAACGGTTTGATCAAGGTTGCGGACATGGGTCGCTCATCCGACACAGGCCGTCGGCGGATGTCATCGAAACCACAGATAGCTGTCCTCTGCCCCCCCCATTCAAGGAGGGTGAACCCGGTATCGGCACCGTCGATCTGTGGTTTCGATGACATCCCGTGAGCGGAAAATGCCGCTGGAGAGATTCTTGTGAACCATCTGATTTGCGACGCCCTCATGGGAATACCGCCGCTCGTGACCGCGATCGGCCGATCCCGTTGGAAGTTGTCAACAAAGCGCACTTCTCAAAACCCATTTCCGTTAGTAACTCAGTGGCAGGGCCGTTGTCGATGAGTTTCGGGAAAATTGCATGTTGATCGGTTATGCGCGGGTGTCGACGGCCGACCAGGATCTGACGCCCCAGATCGAGGCATTGAAGCAAGCCGGCTGCGAGCGGCTCTATTCCGACAAGGCCAGCGGCGCGAAAGTGAATCGTCCTGGCCTCGCCGAAGCGATTGCCTATGCGCGATCGGGTGACGTGCTGGTCGTGTGGAAGCTGGACCGCCTCGGCCGCACCATGAAGGGGCTGGTCGATTTGTCGGCCGACCTCGACGAGAAGGGGATCGGGCTGCGTTCGATCACCGATGGAATCGACACTTCGGGAACGGCGGGGCGGCTCGTCTTCAACATCCTGGCGGCGATGGCCCAGATGGAACGCGAGCTGGTCCGCGAGCGGACCACTGCTGCGCTGGCCGTCGCACGGCGCAAGGGCCGGTTCGGCGGGCGAAAGACGATGATGACCGAAGAGCGCCGGAACGCGGCCACCAAGCTGCTCAAGACGGAGATGTCGTCGCGCGAGATCGCGCGCGCGATCGGCGTCTCGATCTCGACCTTTTACAGGCATTTTCCCGCGCGATAGCTGCGGTGCCGACGCGTGCGGCGTATCACGGGAATGGGCGCGCAGCTGGCTGCTCAAGAATAACCCGGTTGCCCAAGCCATTCGAAGCCCGTGCCAGCGCATCGGCTGCGTCTGCAATCAGATCTGTGGATCGGCGTGGAAAAGGGACCCCGGTAGCGGGGTGATCGGCGTCGAAAAG
>NZ_LSJO01000504.1:0-13316 GCF_001556735.1 Sphingomonas sp. CCH9-F2
CGCGGCGGTTGTCGCTGCTCGCGCTGATCTCCGCTCTGGTCACGGTCGTGGTGCTGATCGCGCTGGTGCGCGTCGCCAACCGCGTCGTCGCGCACACGATCGACCGCACCCCCGCGCTCGACCCGACGCAGAAGATCCTCGCGCAGAAGATCGCCGGCATCGCCGCAGTGGTCGTCGCCTTCCTGTTCGGGATCGACCTGATCGGGATCGACCTCACCGCCTTCGCGGTCTTCTCGGGCGCGTTCGGCCTCGCGGTCGGCTTCGGGATGCAGAAGACGATCGGCAATCTGATCGCCGGGATCATCCTGCTGATGGATCGCTCGATCAAGCCGGGCGACGTCATCGTCGTCGGCGAAAGCTTCGGCTGGGTGAACAAGATCGGCGTGCGCGCCGTGTCGGTGGTCACCCGCGATGGCAAGGAACATCTGATCCCCAATGAGGATCTGATGACGCGCGAGGTGGAGAACTGGTCCTATTCCGACCGCAACGTGCGCGTCCGCATCCCCGTCAGCGTCGCGTACGACAGCGACCTGAAACTGGCGCAGGATCTGATGCTCAAGGCCGCGCTGGCCAGCCCGCGCGTGCTGGCCAGCCCCAAGCCCAACGTCTGGCTGACCGCGTTCGGCAACGACGGGGTGGAACATGAGATACTGGCGTGGATCAGCGACCCCGAAAGCGGCGTCGGCAACGTCCGCTCCGACGTGCTCAACCGGCTGTGGTGGATGTTCAAGGACGCCGGCATCGCCATCCCCTTCGCCCAGCAGGACGTCTACATCCGCAGCTGGCCGACACCGCCGGGGGAATAGCGGAGAGAGGCTCTCGCGTCAGCATCGTCATCCCAGCGAAAGCTGGGATCTCCCGCGGCTGGCGCGCCGCTCGCAACGCGGAGGCCCCAGCCTGCGCTGGGGCGGCGTGCGTGGCTAGAGCGTTGGGCGGTCACCGCAGCGAAGGCTGGTGTGCGCCGTGGAATGCGGGTCGCCCACCCCGCAAGACCCGTCACCCCGGACGTGTTCCGGGGTCCACCGCTCCGCGAATCCCGACGCTGGCATGTTGGCGGATTGAGGATGGCGGAACGGATTCGCCGTGACGACGCGGACGGTCGCCACGGTCTCCCACGACCGGCGCGCCCGGCCCCGCCCCTTACTGCTGCGGCGTGGGCGTCGCCGTCGCGGCCGGCGCGGCGCCAGCGGATGCGCGCGCGCCCTGGCCGTCGCCCTGCGGCGCGGCGATGATGTCGCGGGTCGTCTGGCCCTTGTCGATCACGTTGGTCTGCGGATCGCCCACCGCGGAGCGGATGCCCGCCTGCGCCGCGCCGGTGCCGCCGGCTTCGTCGATCACCGCGCCCTGCGTTCCGGTGCGCTGCGCCGGCCCGCCGAACAGCGCGTCGAGCGTCTGCGCCTGGGTGTTGACGCCCTGCGTGCGGGCAGCGCCCGGCTGCGGCGGCACCAGCGCGAAATCGGGCGGGATCACCAGCGGGGGCTGGCGCGCGACGGCGAATTCGTCGGGACGCGCGCGGTCGTAACCGCTTTTCCCGCAGCCCGAGACAAGGGCAAGCGCCGTGAGCGAGGCCACCACGACGACAGACTTACGCATGGACATTCTCCGAAGGATCGGGCCGCTTCTCGCGGATCAGGAGCGCGCGTGCCAGCAGAATCAGCACGCCGATGGTAATCGCCGCATCCGCGACGTTGAAGATCAGGAACGGGCGCCACTCGCCGAAGTGCAGGTCGGCGAAATCGACGACATAGCCCAGCCGGATGCGGTCGAGGATATTGCCCAGCGCCCCGCCCAGCACCAGCCCCAGCGCCAGCCGGTCGGCGCGCTTGTCCTCGCGCGTCATCCAGATCGCGACGCCGGTGGCGATCGCGGCGGTGAACGCCACCAGCAGCCAGCGGGTCAATTCGGTCTCGGCGCGCAGCATCCCCAGCGACACGCCCTCGTTCTTGGTGAAGCGCAGGTCGAAGATCGGCAGGATCGTCTGATACGCGCCCAGGAAATCGACGCCCAGCGGCCCGGTGACCAGCCATTTCGCCGCCTGGTCGACGACGAACACCGCCGCCGCCACCGCCAGCCCCGCACGCGGCATCCTGCTCACGCGCCGGCCCCGACGACCGCGGCGCAGCGCCCGCACAGCCCGTCGTCCACCGCCACATCGGGCAGGTGGCGCCAGCAGCGGCCGCACTTGTGGTAATCGGTACGCGTCACCGCGACCGTGTCACCCTGCGACACCTTGGCGACGATGAACGCCTCCGCCAGCGCGCCCGCGTCGAGCGGCAGTTCCGGCACCGTCACTTCGGCCTCCAGGCTGGAGCGGACGGTCTTTTCCCGGCGCAGCGGCTCGATCGCCTCGGTCACACGCGCGCGCAGGTCGCGCACCGCGGCCCAGCGCGCGGCGACGTCCTCGCCGGTTTGCGCGGGCAGTTCGGGCCATTCGAGCAGGTGCACCGATCCGTCGGCGTCGGCGAAGCGCGCCTGCCACACTTCCTCGGCGGTGAACACCAGCACCGGCGCGGCCCACCGCACCATCGCGTGGAACAGCACGTCCAGCATCGTGCGATACGCGCGCCGCGTCACGTCGCCCGCGGCGTCGCAATACAGCGAATCCTTGCGGATATCGAAGAAGAACGCCGACAGGTCCTCGTTCGCGAAATCGCTCAGCAGCCGGACATAGCCGTTGAAGTCATAGGCCTCGACCGCACGCTTCAGCTGCACGTCCAGCGCGTGGGTGAGGTGGAGCATGTACCGCTCCAGCTCCGGCCATTCGCCCACCGCCAGCCGTTCCGTGTCGTCGAACCCGTCCAGCGCGCCCAGCAGGTAGCGGAAGGTGTTGCGCAGCTTGCGATACTGGTCCGCCACCCCGGCCAGGATCTCCTTGCCGATGCGATGGTCCTCGGTGAAATCGACCGACAGCGCCCACAGCCGCAGGATATCCGCGCCATAATCGCGCATCAGGTCCAGCGGGTTGATCGTGTTGCCCAGCGACTTGGACATCTTCATGCCCTTGGCGTCCATCGTGAAGCCGTGCGTCAGCACCGCGTCATAGGGCGCCCGCCCGCGCGTCCCGCAGCTTTCCAGCAGCGACGACTGGAACCAGCCACGATGCTGGTCCGACCCCTCCAGATACAAATCGGCGGGCCAGCTCAGTTCCGGCCAGCGCCCGCTGTCGAGCACGAAGGCGTGGGTGCAGCCCGAATCGAACCACACGTCCAGGATATCGGTGACCCGCTCGTAATCCGCCGGGTCGCGATCCGGGCCGAGCAGCGCGGGCATCGCCTCGTCGCTCCACGCATCGACGCCCTGCTCGCGGAAGGCCGCGACGATCCGCGCGTTGACGTGCGGATCGACCAGATACTGGCCGGTGCGCCGGTCGACGAACAGCGCGATCGGCACGCCCCACGCGCGCTGGCGCGAGATGACCCAGTCGGGCCGCCCCTCCACCATCGCGCCGATACGGTTGCGGCCCTTTTCGGGCACGAAGCGGGTCGCCGCGATCGCCGCCAGCGCGCGGTTGCGAAGGGTGTCGGCGGCCGGGGTACCGCCCTGCCCCTCGTCCGTGATCGGCCGGTCGACCGCGATGAACCATTGCGGGGTGCAGCGGTAGATCACCTTCGCCTTCGACCGCCACGAATGCGGGTAGCTGTGCTGGAAATCGTCGCTGGCGGACAGCAGCATCCCGGTGTCGCGCAGGTCCGCGCAGATCGGCCCGTCGCTGGCGACGAACTTCTTGTTGATGACGCTGCCCTGCCCGCCCAGCCACGCCCAGTCGGCGCGGTACATGCCTGCCGCATCCACCGCGAACACCGGCTCGATCCCGTGCGTCTTGCACAGCGCGAAATCGTCCTCGCCATGGTCGGGGGCCATGTGGACCAGGCCCGTGCCCGCGTCGATGGTGACGAACTCGCCCTCCAGGAACGGGCGCGGCGTGGCGAAGAAGCCGCCCAGATGGTGCATCGGGTGGCGCGCGGTCGCGCCCTCCAGCACCGGGCCCTTGATGAGTGCGACGATCCCTTCCAGCTTCAGCCCGGTGCGCTTGGAAAAGGCCGGGAACAGCGGCTCGGCGACCAGATATTTCTTCCCGCCGCTCTCGAACTGCAGGTAATCGATCGCCGAGCCATAGGCGATCGCCTGGTTGACCGGGATCGTCCACGGCGTGGTGGTCCAGATCGGCGCGATCGTGCCCGCCAGCCCCGGATATTCGGGGCATTGGATCACCTCGAACCCGACGTCGATCTGGGTGGAGGTGATCTCCTCATATTCCACCTCCGCCTCGGCCAGCGCGGTCTTTTCGACCGGCGACCACATGACCGGCTTGGCGCCGCGGTACAGCTGGCCGGTCTCGGCGAACTTCATCAGCTCGGCCACGATCGTCGCCTCGGCGGCGAAATCCATCGTCAGATACGGCTTGTCCCAGTCGCCGTTGATGCCCAGCCGCTTCAACTGCTCGCGCTGGGTGTCCACCCACTGCTGCGCATAGGCGCGGCATTCGGCACGAAATTCCTGCGGCGGCACTTCGTCCTTGTTGCGCTTCTTCTTGCGATATTCCTCCTCGACCTTCCATTCGATCGGCAGGCCGTGGCAATCCCAGCCGGGGACGTAGGGCGCGTTCTTCCCCAGCAACGTCTGGGTGCGCACCACCATGTCCTTCAGGATATGGTTCAGCGCATGGCCGATATGCATGTCGCCATTGGCATAGGGCGGGCCGTCGTGGAGGATGAACGTCTCGCGCCCGGCACGCGCCGCACGCAGGCGGCGGTACAGGTCCATCTCCTGCCATCGCGCCAGGATCGCCGGCTCCTTCTGCGGCAGCCCCGCCCTCATGGGAAAATCGGTCTTCGGCAGGAAGACGGTTTCGCGCCAGTCGCGCGGCGTGTCGGGTGCATCGGCCATGGAATGTCAGGCCTTAGCGCGCCGTTATTCCGCCAGCAACTCGCGTGCGCGGGCGCAGTCGCGGTCCATTTGCGCGATCAGTTCGTCGATGTTCGAGAATTTGGCTTCCGGGCGCAGATAGTCGATCAGCGCGACCTCGATCTCCTGCCCGTACAGGTCGCCGGAAAAATCGAAGAAATACGGCTCCAGCAATTCCTTGGGCGGCTCGAACGTCGGGCGCACGCCCAGGTTCGCCGCCCCCGGCACGACCCGCCCGTCGGGCAGGGACCCGCGCACCGCATAGATGCCATAGGCGGGGCGCAGGTAATGGCCCATGTCGACGTTTGCGGTGGGATAGCCGATCGTCCGGCCCAGCTTGTCGCCGTGCTGCACCGTCCCGCGAATCGCGAACGGGCGCGTCAGCAGCCGCGCCGCGCCGCGCATGTCGCCCGCGCGCAACGCCTCGCGGATGCGGGTGGAGGATACCGGCGCACCGTCCAGCATCACCGGGCCGACGGTATCCACCGAATAGCCGCCGCGCCCGCCCGCCGCGCGCAGCATCGCGACATTGCCGCGCTTGCCGTGGCCGAACGTGAAATCCTCGCCGGTCACCACGCCGGCCACCTGCAAGGCGCGTTCCAGCCGGTCGGCGATGAAATCCTCCGCGCTCAGCGCCGCCAGCGCCGCGTCGAAGCGGAACACCACCATCGCATCCGCCCCCGCCTCGGCGAACAGCCGCTCGCGCTGGTCCAGTGTGGTCAGCCGGAACCACGGCGCGTCGGGGCGGAAATAGCGGACCGGATGCGGGTCGAACGTGGCGACCAGCGCCGGGCGCCCTTCGGCGCGCGCACGCGCCACCGCCCGGCCCACCACCGCCTGATGGCCCAGGTGCACGCCGTCGAAATTGCCGAGCGCGACGATCCCGCCCGCCAGCTGGGGGGGCACCGCCGAGCCGCCGTCGAGCCGCTCCATGTGCCGCGCTCTAGGGGTGTGCTTCTTCCGGAGCAATCCCGGCGCGCACGACACGCAACACGTTGCCGCCCATCACCTTCGCCACGTCGTCGCGCGACAGCCCGCGGTCCAGCAGCGCCTGCGCCACCGCCGGCACGCCCGCCGCGTCGAACCCGGTCGTCACCGCGCCGTCGAAATCCGATCCCAGCCCGACATGGTCGATCCCCGCCACGTCGCGCACGTGCAGGATCGCGGCGGCGACCCTGTCCGGGGTGGTGCCGCAGATCGCGGCATCCCAGTAACCGATGCCGATCACCCCGCCGGTGCGCGCGATCCCGCGGATCTCCGCATCGCTCAGGTTGCGATTGACCCCGCAGGTCGCCTGCACGCCGCCATGGCTCGACACCACCGGGCGGCGCGCCATCGCCAGAATGTCCGCGACCGCGGCATGGCTGGCGTGCGCGACGTCGACGATCATCCCCAGCGCCTCCATCCGCCGCACCACCTGCCGGCCCAGCGGGGTCAGCCCGCCCTTGTGCTCGCCGTGCATCGATCCGGCGACATCGGTGTCGAAGAAATGCGCCAGGCCGGCCATGCGGAACCCGGCG
Source organism: Sphingomonas sp. CCH9-F2 (assembly GCF_001556735.1). Classification (NCBI taxonomy): domain Bacteria; kingdom Pseudomonadati; phylum Pseudomonadota; class Alphaproteobacteria; order Sphingomonadales; family Sphingomonadaceae; genus Sphingomonas; species Sphingomonas sp. CCH9-F2. Next base: position 6,426 of record NZ_LSJO01000504.1, read on the forward strand.
ACGTACAGCCGGTCGAGGTTGGCGATATCGCCCTCCATCGCCTGCATCCCCTCGATCGACAGCATCGCCAGCACCGGCGCGCCGCGCGCGCCTGCGCCGTCCAGGTCGGCGGGGAGGTGGACGACGCGCATCCGCCCGCCCGACGCGGCGGCATACAGCGCCAGCTTCTGCGCATGGAACAGCGATCGTTCCAGCAACGATCCCCAAGTGCGCCGCGGCTGGCGCTGCGCGATCACCAGCGCGGTGATATTGTCGGTGTCGGCGCTATTGGCATCGTAATTCTGCCCGCGCGGCGTCTTCGTCACCGATGAGAAGACCTGCAACGCATAACCGCCCGCGATCAGTCGCGGCAGGTCCACCTGCCCGCGGTCCGACCGCAGCAGCAGGTTGCGCTGCCACATCAGCGTATCGGCATGCATGTCGGCGACCGGGATGCCCCGCGCGGCGGCGGTGATCCGCAGCGGCACCGGCACCACCCGGTTCATCGATCCCTCGACCCAGGCGGGGGCGAACAGGAAGAATCCGGCGGCCGCCAGCAACGCCAGAACCGCCCCGCCGATCAGCCATGTACGCACGACGACTCTCCCCCGCCCGTTGCCGGGGAAGACTAGCGCACCAGCGTCACGAAGTCATAGGCCGGGCGATCGCCCTCCGCCAGATGCGCCTCGCGCGCGATCTCGCGCCAGCCGTCGAAGGCGGGGACGCGCGCATCGCCGTCGGGCGCGCCATGTACCTCGGTCAGTTCGATCCGCTCGGCACGCGGCAGCAACAGCGCATAGATTTCCGCGCCGCCGATCACCGCCACCTCGCCCGGTCCGGCGAGCGCCAGCGCCGCATCGACGTCGTGCGCGACCTCCGCACCGGGGGCGTGCCACATGCGGTCGCGGGTCAGCACGATGTGCCGGCGTCCGGGCAGCGGCGCGGGGAAGCTCTCGAACGTCTTGCGCCCCATCACCATCGGGTGCCCCATGGTCAGCGCCTTGAACCGTTTCAGGTCGGCGGGCAGCCGCCACGGCAGCCGGCCGTCGACGCCGATCACGCCATTGTCGGCGCGCGCCAGGACGAAGAAGATCATGTCGCCCCGGCTATCGCGGCGCGCGCCCGGCGTAAAGTCAGCCGGCGGGCATCGCCCGGCTTGGGGCCGCCGATCCGGCGGGGGTCGGCGCGATCGCCGCGCCCCATTGCAGCGCCAGCGCGCAGATTGTCGCGATCACCGCCACGAAGACATATTCCCGCATCGTTCGCTCCCGTCCCGAACCTTGCGTTTACATATGTAATCGACGTGCTGAACCGTGCCTGAACGCGCTCAAACGGCGACGGGCGCCTTGATATGCGGCTGCGCGACATAGTCGTGGAGCACGAAATCCTCGGCGTCATAGGCGTCGATCGCTGGTGCGCACCGCGTGATTTCCAACCTCGGCAGCGCGCCCGGCGTGCGTTCCAGCTGCGTGCGCGCCTGCTCCAGATGGTTCGAATACAGGTGGCAATCGCCGCCGGTCCATATGAAATCGCCCGCTTCCAGCCCGCATTGCTGCGCCAGCATGTGCGTCAGCAGCGCGTAACTGGCGATGTTGAACGGCACCCCCAGGAAGATATCCGCCGACCTTTGGTACAATTGCAGCGACAATTTCCCGTTCGCGACATGCGTCTGGAACAGGCAATGGCATGGCGCCAGCGCCATCGCGTGCAACTCGCCCGGGTTCCACGCCGTCACGATCTGCCGCCGCGACGCCGGATTGGTGCGGATATCCGCAATCAATTGCTTGATCTGGTCGATATGGCGGCCGTCCGCGGTCTCCCAGTCACGCCATTGCTTGCCGTAAACGGGGCCCAGATCGCCGTTTTCGTCGGCCCATTCGTCCCAGATGCTCACCTTGCGCTCCTGCAGCCAGCGCACGTTGGTGTCGCCGCGCAGGAACCACAGCAGCTCGACGATGATCGATCGCAGGTGGAGCTTCTTGGTGGTCAGCACCGGAAACCCCTGCGCTAGGTCGAAGCGCATCTGGTGGCCGAACACGCTCAGCGTGCCCGTGCCGGTCCGGTCCATCTGCCGCGCGCCCGAATCGAGCACGCGGCGCATCAGGTCGAGATATTGCTGCACCCCGCCGGGATAGCCCCCCGTCCCCGCGCCGCCAAGCCCGCGCGGGCGATCAGCGGGCGGGCACCGCCGCCGCGTCGGGGCGGCGCGTATCCGCCGCGCCCAGGAAGGCATCGCCCTCCACCATTATGCTCTGGATGCTGCCCATCGTGTTCGACGGGCGCACGCGATGTCCCTTCGCTTCCAGCAACGGCACGATATCGGGGGAAAATCCGCCCTCCAGCTCCAGCGGCGCATCGCCGCCGCCCTGGTTGATACGCGGCCGTTCGGCGGCCTCGGCGACGTTCAGCCCGTGGTCGATGACGTTCGACAGCAATTGCACCATCGTCGCGATGATGTAGCCGCCGCCCGGCGTCCCGGTGACCAGCCACGGGCGATCGTCCCTGAACACGATCAGCGGGGTGATCGTCGATCCCACGCGCTTGCCCGGCACCGGCCGCGTCGCATCGCGCGTCGCCCCGCCGCCGCGCCGCGACCACGACAAATTGCCCAGCGAATTGTTGAGCAGCACCCCCGTCCCCGGCGCGACGACATGCGCGCCATAGGAAGCGGACAACGTATAGGTGTTGCTGACGGCATTGCCCTGCGCATCCACCACCGAAAAATGCGTCGTGTCCTTGCTTTCGAACGGATAGGGGTTGCCGTCCGGCAGGGTGCGCGCGTCGAGCGAACGGTCCGGGCGGATCAACGCCGCACGCTGCGCCGCATATTCCTTGCTCGCCAGCCCGCGTGCCGGGGTCTGCCAGTCGGGCGCGCCGCCCACCAGCCGGCGGTCGGCCGACACGATCTTCATCGTTTCCGACAACAGGTGCAGGTTCGCGACGCTGCCCCATTTCGCCTCGGCGACCGGGAAGCGTTCCAGGATGTTCATCGCCTCGGCGACGCTCACTCCCGATGCGGTCGGCGGCATGTAGGCGATGCGGCGCCCGCGATAGCTCGACCAAATCGGCTCGGACACGATCGCGCGATACCCTGCCAGGTCCGCAGCATCGATGATCCCGCCGCCCGCGCGGATGCCCGCCGCCAGCTTCTGCGCCAGCGGACCGCGGTAGAAAGCGTCCGCCCCGCCCGCCGCGATCGCTTTCAGCGCGGCGGCCAGATCGGGCTGTCGGAACGTCTCGCCGGGGGCATAGGCCGCGCCGCCCGGCTTGAAGAACATCGCCATCGCCGCCGGATCGTCGGCCATCAGCCGCCGCTGCTCGCCATTGGCCTTCGCCTCGTCCTCCGACAGCGGCACGCCTTTCTCCGCCATCGCGATCGCGGGCGCCAGCAACGTGCCCCACGGCAGCGATCCGAAGCGGCGATGCGCCTCCCACAGGCCCGCCACGGTGCCGGGGATCGCCACGCCCTTCATCGACATGACCTTCGCCTGGTCCAGCTTGCCGGCCGCATCCAGCAGCAGGTCGGGCGTCGTATTGCGCGATGCCTGGCCGTAGTAATCGATCGCGATCGTCTGCGCCGGGCGGCCGTCGCGCGCAGCCATGTGGACCAGCATATAGCCGCCGCCGCCGACGTTGCCCGCGCGCGGCAGCGTCACCGCCAGCGCAAAGCCGGTGGCGACCGCCGCGTCGACGGCATTGCCGCCCTTGCGCAGAATTTGCGCGCCCACCTGCGCCGCCAGGATGTTCTGGCTGACGACCATCCCGCCGCGCCCCACCACCGGCTTGTGGATCTGGTCATAGGCGACGATGTCGCCGCCCGACGGCGTCGCCGCCCGCGCCGGCGGCTCCTCCTGCGCCGCCACGACCGGCATCAGCGGAAGCGCGGCGATCAGCGCGGCGACGGTCAGGCGGCGAAGCATCGGGGGCGTCCTTCCTTAGAACGAGGCGCGCAGGTTGGCGTACCAGTAGCGGCCATAGGGGGTGTAGAGTGATCCCAGGAAGCCGTTCGACGACAGCGGCGGCTTGGCATCGGTCAGGTTGCGCACACCGATGCGCATCCGGTAGCGGCCCTCGCGCTTGTTACCGACGGTGATCTGGCCGTACAGATTGTAGGTCATCTGGCTGGCGATCAGCCACGGCACGCCCGCGCTGTCGATCAGCCCGGTATCCTCGACGTCGCCGGTGTACTGCGTGAACGCACCCAGCTCGAACTTCTCGTACCGCCAGTTGGCCGATCCGGTGACGCGCCAGCGCGGCTTGCCGTTCTGGCGCACTAGGCTGCCGGCGTCGGCAATATTGGTGCCGGCGTTGATCGTCCCTGCGGCACGCGCGTCGATCAGCTCCTGGATCGGCGGCGAGGGCTGGAGGAAGAACTTGTCGAGATAGGCCGCATTGGCCGCGAACGAGAAGCGCCCGGCACCGAAGTCCGGCAATTCCCACGTCGCGCTCAGGTCGACGCCGGCGGCCTCCTGCGGCAGCAGGTTGACATACTGGTCGCGCACGTAGTCGACGCGGCCGACCGGCGCGATCCCCGATCCGGCGAACAGCGCGATGTCGTCGGCGGTCGGCGCGGCGCGGATGACGTTGGGGTTGGTCGATCCGCTGACCCGCGCCAGATAGTCGGCGATCAGCGCATTACCCTCGCCGAAGATGCCGACGATCCCCTTCTGCTGGACGTGCCAGTAATCGGCGGTGAAGGTCACGCGGCCCAGCGATCCTTCCAGGAAGCGCGGTTCCAGCACCACGCCCGCGCTCCATGTGTTCGACGTCTCCGGCTTCAGGTCCGGGTTGCCCGCGCGCTGCGCCTGGATGGCGAAGCTCTGCGCGCAATTGGCGAAGCTGTTGATCGCGCCGGTGCGCAGCTGCGCCTCGCACCGGATCCAGTCGGTGCGCGTGTTCGACCGCGTCACGACGCGCGCGTTGATCTGTTCCAGGTTGGGCGCCTTGAACCCCTCGGCATAGGAACCGCGCAGGCGCAGCCCGCGCACCACTTCCCATGCCGCCGCGACCTTCGGCTTGGCCACCGACCCGACGTCGCTGTAATGTTCGAAACGGCCCGCCAGCTGGACTTCCAGGCTGCGCATCAGCGGCACGTTCATGTCCGGGCCGACCACCGGCACCGCCAGTTCGACGAAAGCCGCCGCGACGGTGCGGCGCCCGCTGGTATCCGGCGACGGGCTGGTGCCGACCAGGTCGGACCCCAGCTGCCTCCCCGTCACGCTGTCGGTGAAGGTGATCGTGCCGTCGACGCGCGGGTCGCGGTCATCCAGCTGCGTTTCGCGGCGCACCTCCGCGCCGAACGCGATGCCCAGATTGCCGCCCGGCAGCGTCAGCAAGTCCGCGCGCGACGCCTTCAGATCGGCCAGCGCCAGCGTCGACTTGCTGAAGCGCGTCGACTTGATGCGGATCGCATTCAGCGCCGCGGCATTGCTCAGCGTCGTGTCCGCGCCGCTGGGATTGGCCAGGTCGCTGCCGTTGAACGGATTATAGGCATCGGGCGTGGACAGGCCCAGCTGGCGCTGGAGCGCCGTCGCGCTGATGCCGTCCGACGTGTCGCGTACCGACGCCTCCGAATAGAGCGCCGCGCTTTCCCAGCGGAAGCCCAGCCATTCCCAGCGCAGCCCGGCCAGCGCGCGCCACTGGTCGTTCTTCACATGCACCAGATTGGGGCCGGCATCTGCGATATTGTAGCTCGACAGCGTCACCGGCAGCCCGGCGGCCGGCGCGTTGATCCCGGGCAGGCGGTTGGGGTTGGCGGCGCCGTTCAGCACGGTCGGGCCGAACGGATTGTAGTAATTGGTCGCCGGGATGACGATCGGCAGCGAGCTGAGCGTGCCCGACGAAGACTGGATGCTGTCGGTCGTCGCCGAATAATAGCCCGCTTCCCCGAACAGCTCCAGCCCGTCGGTCAGGTCGTAATGGCCGTTCAGGAACAGGTTGATCCGCTCCACCTTCGGCTGGATGTACGTGTCATACGCGACGCGCGGATCGAAGCGCAGGTTGCGGTCGGCGGCGGCGGTGTTGGTGCCGTCGTCGATGCACAGCCCGTTCTTCAGCCCGGTCGTCGCGTTCGTCTGGCAACCGGTGTTGGTCGACGGCTGGATATGGAACTGCCCTGACGCATTGGTCAGCGCGGTACCGTTCTGGCGCACCTGCACGTTGCCGACGGTCTGGAACGATCCCCATGGCGTGATCGATGCGCGCCCGTCGAGCGCACTGACCCCTTCGAAGCGGGTGCCGACGAACAACGGGCGCGTGTCGTCGGAGGCGGTGTAATCCTGTTCCGAACTGCGCAGCCCCGACCGCGTGGCGTAGCTGGCGAACAGCGTCACGTTGCCGCGCCCGCCGCCCAGGTTCTTGCCCAGCAACAGGTTGAGGTTGCTCTCGGTCAGGCTGGTGCCCTCGGGATAGCCCGTCTGCCCCTCGATCTGCACGCCGTCATAGTCGGTGCGCAGGACGGTGTTGACGACCCCGGCCACCGCGTCGGAGCCATAGATGGCGGCCGCGCCGTCGCGCAGCACCTCCAGCCGCTCCAGCCCGAACACGGGAATCGCATTGGTGTTGTAGGTCAGCACCGGCACCAGATTCTCGTCGGCGCGGCTGGTCGGGTGGTTGACCACGCGCCGCCCGTTGAGCAGCACCAAAGTGTTGCCGACTCCCAGGTTACGCAGGTTCACCGAGCCGACATCGCCGCGCGCCGCGTTCGAGCTGTTGGGCAGGTAAGAACTGTTGAAGGTAACGTCGCCCAGCTGCGGTATCGAGCGGAACAGCTCGTCGCCGGTGACCGCGCCGGTGTTCGCGATCTGCCGCTCGTCGACCACCGTCACCGGCAGCGCCGCGGTGGTCTTCGCCCCGCGGATCTGGCTGCCGACGACGACGATGTCGTCGGCTGCGGCGGGCGCGGTGCCAGCG
>NZ_LSJO01000505.1:0-15449 GCF_001556735.1 Sphingomonas sp. CCH9-F2
CCCTTGTGGCAGGCCGGGGCGACGCGGCTGGCCGCGCTGCCCGCGCGCCAGCGGCGCTGGGCGTTGTTCGCGCTGCTCGTCATGCTGTTGCTGGCGGCCGTCGCCGCGCCGCGTGGCGATGTGCCGGGCGAGCCGCTCTATGCCGCGCTGCTGTCGGGGATGCGCTACGCCAGCGGTTTCTACGACGGGCTGGCCGATCTGTTGCGCGCCGATCCCGCGGCGCGGCCGCTGGGGCTGTTCCCGCCCGCGCTCGCGATCGTCGATTCGTCGCTGCCCGGCTGGGCGACGATGCTGCTGCTGGCGGCCGCGCTGACCGGCTGGCTGTGGATCGGCATGTTGCGCCTCGTCCCGCTGTTCGCGCGCGGCGGCGCGCAGGCGCTGGCGATCGCGCTGCTGGCGCTCGGCGCGGTCGCGGGTGCGTTGCTGTGGACCGATGCGCCGCACGCCGGCTGGGCGGCGCTGCTGGTCGCGCTGGCGGTGCTGGTGCGGCGCGCCGATCGCTGGGTCGCCGCCGCCGCGCTCGGCGCGCTGGCCGCGATGGTCGATCCCGCCGCGATCCTCGCCACCGCGATCCTTGCGCTGCTCGCGCTGGTCGACGGGTCGCGGCGCGAGGCGGCGGGCTGGGCCGCGGCCGCCGCGCTGGCGCTGGCTGTCCTGGGTGCGCACCTGTTCGCGCTGGGGCGGCTCGGCCTGCCGCCGTCGCAGGAGCTGGCGACGATGCCCGCCGGTGGCGCCGCGCGGCTGATCGCCGCCGCGCTGCCCGGCGTGCCCGCCGCGCTCGCCGCGCCGCTGCTGCTGCTCGCCGCGCTCGGGTGGGGCGCGCTGTCGCGGCCGTTGGGGCTGCGCGTGCTGGCGATCCTTGCCGCGGGCGTGGCGTGCGACGGGCTGTTCGGCGCGGGCACCGCGACGCTGGCGGCGCTGCTGGTCGCCCCCGGTCTCGCGCTCGCACCCGATGCGGTGGCCGATCTCTATCGCGGCGCGCTCGACAGACGCCGCTTCACCGTGACAAGGTTCCCCCGATGAGCCGTATCCTCCTGATCGTCGGCGGCGGCATCGCCGCGTACAAATCGTGCGAGATCGTCCGCACGCTGCGCCGCCGCGGCCATGCCGTGCGCTGCGTCCTGACCGAGGGCGGCAGCCATTTCGTCACCCCGATGACGCTCGCCGCGCTGAGCGAGGATCAGGTCTTCACCACCCTGTGGGATCTGAAGGACGAGGCGGAGATGGGCCATATCCAGCTCAGCCGGCAGGCCGATCTGGTCGTCATCGCCCCCGCCACCGCCGATCTGCTGGCGCGCATGGCCGGCGGGCTGGCGAACGATCTGGCCACCACATTGCTGCTCGCCACCGACAAGCCGGTGCTGGCGGCGCCGGCGATGAACGTGCGGATGTGGCAGCACCCGGCCACCCGCCGCAATGTCGCGCAATTGCGCGCCGACGGCGTGACGGTGATGGAGCCGGACGAGGGCGCGATGGCCTGTGGCGAGTTCGGCCCCGGCCGCCTGCCCGAACCCGATGCGATCGTCGCGCGCATCGAACAGATGCTGGCAGGAAACGCCCCTAGGCCGCTGTTCGGGCGCCATATCCTTGTCACGGCCGGCCCCACGCACGAGCCGATCGACCCGGTCCGCTACATCGCCAACCGCTCGTCGGGGAAACAGGGGTTTGCGATCGCCGGGGCGCTGGCGGCGCTGGGCGCGCGCGTCTCGCTGGTGGCCGGGCCGGTGCCGCTCCCCACCCCCGCCGGGGTCGATCGCATCGACGTCGAATCGGCGCAGGACATGGCCAATGCGGTCGCTGCCGCGCTGCCCGCCGATGCCGCGGTGATGGTCGCCGCGGTCGCCGACTGGCGCGCCGAGGATGCCGCCGGGCATAAGATCAAGAAGCGCCCCGGCGAACCGCCCGCCCCGCTGCAGCTGGTGGAGAATGTCGACATCCTCGCCACGCTGGCGCGCGGCCGACGCCGCCCCGCGCTGCTGGTCGGCTTCGCCGCGGAAACCGAGCATGTCGTAGACCACGCCACCGCCAAGCGCGCGCGCAAGGGCGCGGACTGGATCGTCGCCAACGACGTGTCGGGAGACGTGATGGGCGGCGACGCCAATACCGTCCACCTCATCACCGCCGATGGCGTCGAAAGCTGGGAACGGCTTCCCAAGGATCAGGTGGCGGCACGGCTGGCGGAACGGATCGCCGCCGCGTTGCTCTAAGGCATTTTTGTTCTTTTAATGTTCTCTTTTTTGTCGCATCCTACCCGCACAGGACGGGAGGATGACGATGGATCCCTATATCACGCTCGGCACGAATGACCTCGATGCGGCGGCGCGCTTTTACGATGCCACGCTGGCGACGATCGACTGGTCGTCGCATGCGCAGTTTCCCGGCTGGCGCGCCTATTCGGCGGGGGGCGCGGGCACGGGGCTGACCTTGTGGCTGGCGGCGCCCTTCGATGGCGCCGCTGCCTCCGCCGGCAACGGCACGATGATGGGCTTCCCCGCCACCTCCACCGATCAGGTCCATGCCTTCCACGCCGCCGCCATGGCGCCCGGCGGCAGCGACGAAGGCGCGCCGGGGCCGCGCGCGCATTACGGCCCGGGCTGGTATGCCGCCTATGTCCGCGATCCCGACGGCAACAAACTCGCGATCGTCTTCAATACGTGATGATGGTGCACTAGATTGCGCGCGATGACCCAATTGATGACGATTGCGATCCGGCGCCTGCCCCATGGCGCCGGCCTGCCGCTTCCCGCTTATGCCACCGCGGGGGCCGCGGGGATGGACGTGGTGGCGGCGGAGGACGTGACGCTCGCCCCCGGCGCGCGCCACGCGGTCGCCACGGGTTTCGCGATGGCGATCCCCGATGGCTATGAGGTGCAGGTGCGCCCGCGCTCGGGCCTCGCGCTCAAGCACGGCATCACCTGCCTCAACAGCCCCGGCACGATCGACAGCGACTATCGCGGCGAAGTGAAGGTGATCCTCGCCAATCTGGGCAGCGAGCCGTTCGCGGTGGTCCGCGGCGAACGCATCGCGCAACTGGTGCCCGCGCCGGTGCTGCGCGCGACGCTGGCGGAGGTCGCGTCGTTGGACGATACGCCGCGCGGCGCGGGTGGTTTCGGGTCGACCGGCCGATGATCGGCGCCCTGCTCGCGCAGGCGGCGATGGTCGCCGCGATCAATCCGCCGGGGGACTGGAGCGGGCTGGCCCCGCTGCCGATCCAGCGCCCCGCCGCGCCCGCCCGGGCGCTGTCGCAATTCGTGCGGGACGAAGTCGCCGCCGGGCGCTGCGCCGCGGCGGTGGCCACGCCGCGCGGCTACGCTCTGTCTGTCGATCTGGCGGTGCTGGTCGGCGCCGGCGGGCAGGTGCGCCGCATCGTGCCGCGGGCGATCGGCTGCGCCACGGTCGAACAATATGCCTCCGGCATCGCGCTCAACCTGACCCGCACCGCGCTGCGGGCGCCGGGCGCCGATACCTGGTATCGCACCACCGTCGACTTCGCCTGGTGACGGCGCTTTCCGCCGACGAACTGGCGCGCTACGCCCGGCATATCGTCCTGCCGGAAATCGGCGGCGCCGGGCAATTGCGGCTGAAGCGCGCGCATGTCGTGGTGATCGGCGCGGGCGGCATCGGATCGCCGGTGCTCCAGTATCTCGCCGCCGCCGGCATCGGGCAGCTGACCGTGATCGACGACGACCGGGTCGAGGCGAGCAACCTGCAACGCCAGACATTGTTCAGCACCGCCGACGCCGGCACCGCGAAGGTCGCCGCCGCCGCCGCCGCGCTGGCGCGCCTCAACCCGCATGTCCGGGTGGTACCGCACGCGGTCCGCATCGACGCCGCCACCGCGCCCGCGCTGCTGCGCGACGCCGACGTGGTGATCGACGGGTGCGACAATTTCGACACCCGGCTGGCGGTCGCCGATGCCGCGCTGGCGGCGCACGTACCGCTGGTATCCGCTGCGGTCGGCCGGTTCGAGGGGCAGCTGGGCGTGTTCCGCGGCTGGGAGCCGGCGCGCCCCTGCTACCGCTGCTTCGTCGGTGACGCGCCCGCGCGCGACGGGCTGACCTGCGCCGAGGAAGGCGTGCTCGGCCCGGTCACCGGCATCCTCGGCAGCCTCGCCGCGCTGGAGGCGATTCGCCAGATCGTGCCGTTCGGCGACGACGACGGGGGGGACGGCGCGGGGCGGCTGGTGCTGCTGGATTTCCTGTCGCTGCGCTTCCGCACGCTGGCCCTGCCCAAGGATCCGGGCTGCCGCGCGTGCGGCGGCGGGGCGGACTGACCGCGCGCTTCAGCCGACTCGCGCTTTCGCGAACGCGCGCACCGCCGGGGCGATGTCGGCGCGGTCCAGCGCCAGCGCCAGGTTCGCCATGATGAACCCGGTCTTGTCGCCGCAGTCGAAGCGCTCGCCGTTGAACGTGAAGCCGTGGAACGGCTGCTTGCCGATCAGCTTGGCCATCGCGTCGGTCAGCTGGATCTCGCCGCCCGCGCCGGTTTCCTTGGCGTCCAGGATCCGCATCACCTCGGGCTGCAGGATGTAGCGGCCCGGGATCATCAGGTTCGACGGGGCGCTGCCCTTCGCCGGCTTCTCGACCAGCGCCGCCACCTCGGTCAGCGCGCCGTCGCGCGCGCCGGGGGAGATGATGCCGTATTTGTCGGTATCCTCGGGCGCGACTTCCAGCGCACCGATCACATTGCCGCCGACCTCGTTATAGGCCGCGACCATTTGCGCCATGAAATTGGGGGTGCCGACCATCAGTTCGTCGGGCAGCAGCACCGCGAACGGTTCGTCGCCGACGATCTCGCGCGCGCACCACACCGCATGGCCCAGCCCCAGCGGCTCCTGCTGCCGGACATAGACGGGCGATCCGGGCTGCTGGCGGATATTCTCGATCACCGACAGGCTCTTGCCGCGCGCGCGCATCGTGGTTTCCAGTTCGAACGAAATGTCGAAATGGTCCTCCAGCGCGCCCTTGCCGCGCCCGGTGACGAAGATGATCTGCTCGATCCCCGCCTCCAGCGCCTCTTCGACCGCATATTGGATCAACGGCTTGTCGACGACGGTCAGCATTTCCTTCGGCATCGCCTTGGTGGCGGGCAGGAAGCGCGTGCCCAGCCCCGCGACTGGGAACACGGCCTTGCGGATCGGCTTGATCGTCATTCGTCCCTCCTGTGTGGCGGCGGCTCTGTACCCATAGTGATGATCGGCTGCAATTGCTTCCGCTGTGCACCGCAGCATGCTTCGCTTGCCGCGGCGCGGCGGGCGAGCACGGCTTGCCGCGGCGCGGCAGCGGGGGTAGGAACCGCCGCCTCGCTCGTTCGTTGCGGCCACTCATCCATGTTCACCAAGTTCCTGCGCGCGCGCCGCGTCCCCCCACCCGCCGTGCCCGCCGTTGCGGATGGTACGCGCATCTACGCCATCGGCGACATCCACGGCTGCCTGACACAGCTCGACCAGCTGCTGGCGCTGATTGACGCGGACGACGCGGCCCGTGGCGCCGACGCGCAGACGCAACTGATCTTCCTGGGCGACCTGGTGGACCGCGGGCCGGATTCGGCGGGGGTCGTGTCGCGGCTGCTCGACCTGTCGCACGCCCGCCCGGACACCCGCTTCCTGAAGGGCAATCACGAGGAGATCTTCCTGCGCGCGCTGGAAGGCGACGCGGAGGCGCTGCGGCTGTTCTGCCGGATCGGCGGGCGCGAGACGATCCTCAGCTACGGCCTCGACAGCGCGGAATATGACGGGCTCGACTACCCCGAACTGGCCGCGCGGATGGAAGGGATCGTCCCGGCCGCGCATCGCGATTTCCTGACCGCGTTCGAGGACATGGTCGTGTCGGGGGGTTATGCCTTCGTCCACGCCGGCGTGCGCCCGGGGGTCCCGCTGGAACAGCAGCATGCGGCCGAGCTGCGCTGGATCCGCAGCAGCTTCCTCACCTATCGCAACGCGCATCCCAAGATGATCGTCCACGGCCACACCATTTCGGAGGAGGTCGATCGCCAGCCCAACCGCATCGGCGTCGATACCGGCGCCTATTCGACCGGGCGCCTGTCGGCGCTGGGGCTGGAGGGAACGGAAAGCTGGGTGCTGAACACCTGATCCACCATCGCGATCGGCGCGAGGCCGCGCGATCGTTACGGTTTCATGTCAGCGATACTGTACGAAAGTGCCGCCGAAACAGCCGATTTTCGCGGCGTCGGGGCATCGGGGACTATTGATCTTTAATACTTTTGACGTAAGAGGAGACTCGAACGCAAAGGGAGTTTCACATGCGTCTTGCGAAGTACATGCTCGCCGCCGCCGCCGCCACGATGGCGGTTGCTCCGGCGATGGCCGCTCCGGCCAACCCCGCCGCCAGCCTGTCGGTCGCCAAGTCGGCGCGTGCGTCGACCTCGTCGGCCAAGAAGAATGACGTCGCCGGTGGCGGTGTGATCGTCGCGATCCTGGCGGCTGCTGCCGTTGTCGCCGGCATCGTCGTCGTCGCCGACGAAGACTCGCAGGCGGATAGCAACTAAGAGTTGCGCCGTTCCTCCGGGACGAAGGAATAGCGGCCCCCGGGCCGCTATTTTTTTGCCCGTGCGCGGCGGTGCGGTCAGCAACGCTCCGTTTCGTGCGCGACGACCGGGCCGAGCGGCCGCAGGGCGGCCCGATCATCCGGAGCGGAAAATGCCTCCACGACAAATGCACCTGGCCGCTGCGCTGGTCCTCGCCCTGTCGAGCATCACCCCAACGGCGCATGCCCAACCCGCCGGCGGCCCGCCGCCGTCCGCCGGATCGGTCGTGAACGCCGGCGCTGATCCGCTGACAGTGCGGATCCACGTCGAAGATGTCGAACGTTTCGCAACGCTGTTGTCCGCCACGAACGCACGACCCAGCGCGGCCGACGTTCAACGCGGCTATCTGGACCACGCCTCTTATGGCGTGTCGGTCTTCACACCCGGCCGGATCGGGGATGCAGCCCGACTTGCCGACAAGATCCGCGCTGACCCGGATCTCTATCGTCGAGCGGTCAGCGATTGCCTTCCGCGTGTAAAGGCTGCGACCGCCGATCTCCGGGCGATCTACCTGGCCTTGCGCGGATTGCTTCCGGACCGGCCGCTGCCGCACATCTATGTCGTGATCGGTGCCGGCAATTCGGGCGGTACAGCCGGCCCCGGCGCGCAGGTGATCGGGCTGGAGGTGCTGTGTCGGGAAAACCCCTCCCCCGCGGGGTTCAGAACGGCGCTGCGCCGTTTCTTCGCACATGAAACCGTCCACACGTTCCAGCAGAATATTTCAGGCATCGAGGCGTCGCCTCTGCTGGGCGAAGCCCTTGTCGAGGGGGCGGCGGACTTCATCGCAGCGCTTGTGACGGGAGAGATACCCGAGCCAGAACGGGCGCGATGGGCCTTGCCGCGTGAAAAAATCCTGTGGGCGCAGTTCGTGAAAGACATGCCCGCCAGCCTTCCGACCGCTCGGGACGATCCGCCGGCTGAGGCGGTCGAGGCGGTCAACAGATGGCTGCACAATTACGGATCGGCACCACCGGGGTGGCCCGGTGAAGTCGGCTATTGGGTCGGGATGCGGATCTGGACGGCATATTATGCGAACGCCAGCGACAAGCATCGTGCCATTGCGGACATGCTGACGTGGCATGATCCCGAACTGATCCTGCGCAAGAGCGGGTATCGACCGGCAATCCCCGAATAATCGCAAGAAGCGCCCGGTGCCCGTCGCGACTGGACAAGCGCCCGCCGCGCGCCACCGGGGTCCTGGCGATGTGGCGCGGTCCCGATCCTCCACCGGTCGCGTCGCTGCCGGATCATCGCGAATGATCGACGGCCCTGCCGTGGCGGCGCGGCAAGGGACCTGCGGCCCGCGACCCACCCGGGCCTTGTCGCGCAGCCCTCGACATTGCAGGCCCCGATCGCGAAAGGGGCGCCGCCGAATCCATCGGCAGCGCCCCTTGTCTCAACACCCGCACCGAAATGCGGTCGGCTCAATTCCCGGCGGGCGGCGCCCCCGCACCCGGCGCACCCGGCGCGCCGCGCGGCGGCATGCCGCCCATCATCTGCTGCTGCATCTGCAACTGGCGCAGCGTCGCCTCGGGGATGAAGTCCTGCAGTTCGACGTCGAACACCAGCGTCGAATTGGCCGGGATCGGGCCGTTCGCCTTCGCGCCGTAGCCCAGGTTCGGCGGGATCCAGAAGCGGTACTTGGCGCCCTTGTGCATCAGCTTCAGCCCTTCGGAGAAGCCCGGCACCGCGCCCGCGACCGGCAGCGGCGTGGGCTGCTGCGACTTGTCGAAGGTGGTGCCGTCCATCAACTTGCCTTCGTAGTTGATGAGCGCGACGTCGGCGTCGGTCGGCTTGGCGCCGGTCACGTCACCGGGCACGACCACCTTGTACCGCAGGCCCGACGATGTGCTGACGATCCCGGTGTCACCGGCGCGCGCCAGCGCGACCCCGGCGATCGCCGCCAGCACCAGCCCCACGACCAGCCACAACACATAGGCCCGCTTCACGGGCTGGAGCGGAACGGCGGTCACGGTCGACATGGTGCGGCAAACCCCGGTTGGCGCGGCCGGGATCGGCCGCCGGTCGGCAATGGGAAGGGCTCGTCACCGGCCGCCGTCAACGCGGCGGCCGGCGCGGCGCGGGTCTTACCGTGCGCCGTCGCGCTCGGCGCGCTTGCGCTCCAGCTTGCGGGCGCGACGCACCGCAGCCGCACGCTCGCGGGCGCGCTTTTCCGACGGCTTCTCGTAATGACGGCGCAGCTTCATTTCGCGATACACGCCCTCGCGCTGCAGCTTCTTCTTGAGCGCGCGAAGGGCCTGGTCGACGTTATTGTCGCGAACGATGATCTGCATAAAACCGTCACACTCCGGGTAAAACGAGTAAAGCGGCGGCGGGCATGGCCCGCGCCGAACGAACCGCCTCTAACAGCAACCCGCCCGCATCGCAACCCACACGTCAGCCGATCAGCTTGGGCGCGGGGATCGCGCGGCGGTGGCGCAGCGCGGGCACGCGCGCCCGCACCTCGTCCACGCGCGCGGGGTCGATCGTGGCATAGCCGATCCCGGGCGCCTCGCCCATGTCCAGCACCACCTCGCCCCACGGATCGACCACCAGCGAATGGCCGAAGGTGGCGCGCCCGTCCGCATGCACCCCGGTCTGCGCCGCGGCGACGACATAGGCGCCGGCCTCGATCGCTCGCGCGCGCAACAGGACGTGCCAGTGCGCCGCCCCGGTCGGCCGCGTGAACGACGACGGCACCGACAGCACCCGCGCGCCGGCATCGCTCAGCGCGCGGTACAGGTCGGGGAAGCGCATGTCGTAACAGATCGACAGCCCCATCGCGCCCACCGGCGTGGTGACCAGCACCGGGCGGTCGCCCCCGGCATAAGCCGCCGATTCGCGCCAGCTTTCGCCGGTCGGCAGGTCGACGTCGAACAGGTGCATCTTGTCATAGCGGGCGCGGATATGCCCCTGCGCGTCGATCACGAAGCCGCGGTTGGCCATGCGCGGATCGTTGCGGCGCAGCGCCAGCGATCCCAGGTGCACCCACACCCCCGCCTCGGCCGCCGCCTCGCGCACCGCCCGCAGCACGCGGTCCTCGTCCTCCTTGACCAGATGCGCCGCGGCGCGCGCGCGGTCGCGGTCCAGCAACCCGGACATCTCCGGCGTGAACACCATCGCCGCGCCGTTGCCCGCGGCCTCGCGGATCGCGGCCACCAGTTCGGCGGCATTGGCGTCGGGGTCGATGCCGGTGGTGGTCTGGACGACGGCGATCTTCGTTACGTGCACTCTACTCTCACCCTTCCCGACGTCGCATGGGGTTGCGCCGGTCCGCCCGCGCTCGCATGACGCGGGCCATGACCTCGACCCCGCTCGTCCTCTACAACAGCCTGACGCGCCGTTTGGAGCCGTTCCGCCCGCTCGATCCCGCCAATGTCCGCGTCTATTCGTGCGGCCCGACCGTCTATCATTACGCGCATATCGGCAATCTGCGCGCCTATGTCTTCACCGATACGCTGTCGCGCGTGCTGACGTGGAAGGGATGGCCGCTGACGCATGTCGTCAACATCACCGACGTCGGCCATCTGACGTCGGACGCCGATGCCGGCGACGACAAGATGGAGGCAGCGGCGCGGCGCAGCGGGCAGGATATCTGGGCGATCGCCCGGCATTATACCGATGCCTTCACACGCAACCTCGACGACCTGAACATCCGCCGCCCGACGCACATGCCGCTGGCGACCGATCATGTCGCGGAGATGATCCAATGGGGCGTCGCGATCGCCGAGCGGCATTGCTACCTGTTGCCCGACGGCCTGTATTTCGACACCAGCACCGTCCCCGACTACGGCCGGCTGGCGGGCGCGGCGGACGATGCCGCCCATGCGCGGATCGATGCGGTGGCGGGCAAGCGCCAGCCGCAGGATTTCGCGATCTGGCGTACCACCCCGCCGGGCGAGACGCGGCAGATGGAGTGGGATTCGCCCTGGGGTCGCGGCGCGCCGGGCTGGCACCTGGAATGCTCGGTGATGAGCCGCAAATATCTGGGCGCGGCGTTCGACATCCACACCGGCGGGATCGACCATCGCGAAATCCACCACCCCAATGAAATCGCGCAGAACCAGGCGTATTGCGAATGTGAAGACACGGGCGCAACCTTCTGGATGCACAACAATTTCCTCGTCGATCGTACCGGCAAGATGAGCAAGTCGTCGGGCGAGTTCCTGACGCTGCAACGCTTGGTCGACCGCGGTTTCCACCCGCTCGCCTACCGGCTGATGTGCCTGCAGGCGCAGTATCGCAGCGAGCTGGAATTCTCCTGGGACAATCTCGCCGCCGCGCAGGTGCGACTGAAGCGGCTGGTCCACGCCGTCACCGCGCTGAAGGCGCGGGCCGAGGCGCCGACCGGCAAGGACACCTCGGTCTATCGCGCCGAGCTGGACGCCGCCGTGTCGGACGATCTGGCGACGCCGCGCGCGCTGCCGGTGCTCGACGCGCTGCTGGCCGACAAGAAACTGGCCCCCGCCGACCGGCTGGTCGCGCTGGCCGATTTCGATGCGGTGCTGGGCCTCGACCTCGCGACGCTCTCGCGTGAGGCGCTGCGGGTCCGTCCCGCCGATGCGACGATCGACGAGGATACGATCGCGGCGCGGCTCGCCGACCGGCGCGAGGCGCGCGCGGCGAAGGACTTCGCCCGGTCCGACGCGATCCGCGACGAACTGGCCGCCGCGGGGGTGGAGGTGATGGACGGCGATCCGCTCGGCTGGGACTGGAAGACAACGATCTGAACGGCTTAAAGGCACAGGCTCGCACCGGCGCGCAGCAACCGGGCGACACGATGAGGAGAGCAGGCATGGCAGCACGGATCACGCCCCGCACGACGGCACCGCGCCGGTGAAGGCCGTCCTCCCCGCGCTCGCCCGCCCGCTGCTGGAACCGGCGCTGCCCGCCGACCTCGACGTCGCGTGGTTCCGCACCCCGGACGATGCCGCCGCGATGATCGCCGACGCGGATATCGCGTGGATCGACATGTCGCCGGTAACGCATATCGCCGCCGCGATCCGCGGCGCCGGGCCGCAGCTCAAATGGGTGTCGACGCTCTACGCCGGACTGGACGCCTTCCCGCTCGACGACCTGCGGCGGCGCGGCGCGATCGTCACCAACGGCGCGGGGATCAACGCGATCGCGGTCGCCGAATATGCGGTCATGGGCGTGCTGGTCGGCGCCAAACGGTTCGACACGGTGCTGCGCGCGCACGACCGACACGAATGGCTCGCCGACGCCCCCGGCAAGATCGAGCTGTTCGAATCCCGCGCGCTGATCGTCGGCTATGGCGCGATCGGGCGGCTGATCGGCGAACGGCTGGCGGCGTTCGGGGTGGCGGTGACCGGCGTCACCCGCTCCGCGCGCGACGGCACGATCGCCCCCGATGCGTGGCGTGCGCGGCTGGGCGAGTTCGACTGGGTGATCCTCGCCGCCCCCTCGACCGACGCGACCAGGGCGATGATCGGCGCGGACGAACTGGCCGCGATGAAGCGCAGCGCTTGGCTCATCAACATCGCGCGCGGCGACATGATCGACGACGCCGCGCTGATCGCCGCACTGACCGACGGCACGATCGCGGGCGCCTTCCTCGATCCGACCACGCCCGAGCCGCTGCCCGCCGACCATCCGTTGTGGGATGCGCCCAACGCGATCATCACCATGCACCTGTCGGGGCGCGCCCAGACGAAGATGTTCCAGCGCACCGCCGCGCTGTTCCTGCGCAACCTCACCGCCTTCCGCGCCGGGGCCGCCATGGAGAATGTCGCCGATCTCGATGCCGGCTATTGACGGCCGGCATCCATGACGGCCCCCGACGGCGGCACGATCCACCGCGCGTCGACCACGAATCATCCGCTTTTCATCGTTCCGGGCATGTGCGGCGCGCGCGTCGATTGAAACGATGAAATCACGCTGCCATAGCAACGCGATACGGGCCGACCGAGTGGGAGTAGATGGTGGAACTGCGACTGGTCATCGCTTACGCGATTTTGGCGGTGCTGGTGGTGGCGACCGCGGTGGGCCTAGCGCTGTTCCAGCGCCGCCGCGCGGCCCGGCGCCTGCGGATGCGCGGGATC
The DNA here is from genome assembly GCF_001556735.1 of Sphingomonas sp. CCH9-F2. Classification (NCBI taxonomy): domain Bacteria; kingdom Pseudomonadati; phylum Pseudomonadota; class Alphaproteobacteria; order Sphingomonadales; family Sphingomonadaceae; genus Sphingomonas; species Sphingomonas sp. CCH9-F2. The sequence goes on from NZ_LSJO01000505.1 coordinate 12,609, forward strand.
AAGCTCGACCAGCGCCGCTAGGGTCGGGACCCCATTGGCGGCAATGATCGTGATGGAGCCGGAAAAGGCGCAGCGTCGGTTTGTATTGACTGCCGGCACGTCGCTCCGCTTGTTCATCGTCGCCGACGTCAATGGACCACCGCCAGCGCGCTGATCCAGCTGACCATGAACTGGGCGCAGAAGTCGGTGTCGCCGACGCGCGCGACGATCATCTACGCCAGCGAGCCGGTATGGGGGGCGTCGTCGGCCGGACGGCGGGCGATCGCTTGCTGGGGCTGGCGCTGCTCGGTGCCGCATTGATCGTCGCCGGCGTGGTGGTCAGCGAACGCAGGCCGCGCCGCTCGAACGTGCAGAAACGTTGATCCCCGGCGGCCATCCGACCGCCATCCCCCGCATCTCCGCACGAACCGACCTTCTTCTTCCCCGCTTCCCCGCGTAAACCATATGGCCCGCACCACCAGCATCGGAGCCACCGACCGCCATGGATCTTCGCCTCGCCCGCCGTACCGCGATCGTCTGCGCCTCCAGCCACGGACTGGGCCGCGCCTGCGCCACGTCGCTGGCCGCCGCGGGGTGCGATCTCGTGCTCAACGGCCGCGACGCGGCCGCGCTCGCCGCCGCCGCGGCCGATCTGCGCGCCGCCGGGGCGGCGGTGGAGACGGTCGCGGGCGATATCGCCGACGATGGCGTGCAGCGCGCACTGGTGGATGCCGCAGGCGGCGCGCCCGATATCCTGGTGAACAACAACGCCGGCCCTCCGCTGCGCGATTTCCGGCAGCTGGATGCGGACGCGATCCATGCCGGGCTGGATGCCAACATGGTCGTCCCGATCCGCATGGTGCAAAAGGTGATCGACGGCATGATCGAGCGCCGTTTCGGCCGCATCGTGTGCATCACCTCCGGCTCGGTGAAGTCGCCGGTCGCCGGGCTGGACCTGTCCAGCGGCGCGCGCATCGGATTGACCGGTTTTCTGGCGGGCGTGGCGCGGCAGGCCGCGGGCGCGAACGTCACGATCAACTTCCTGCTGCCCGGCCTGTTCGCGACCCGCCGGCTGGAGGGGGTGCACGCCTTCACCGCCAGGACGCAGGGGATCACGCCGGAGGAAGCCGAACGGCGCGCCCGCGCGCGCATCCCCGCCGGGCGTTTCGGCGATCCGGCCGAATTCGGCGATGCCTGCGCCTTCCTGTGTTCGGCGCAGGCCGGGTTCATCACCGGGCAGAGCCTGCTCGTCGATGGCGGGGCGTACCCGGGGGTTCTATAAACCGGAACTTGTTTGCGCGGCGCGCACGATTCGTTCATGGCGGCGCCCGCATTGGTAAGGAAGATGACGTATGGCCACGAATTGGGCCCCCGACAGCTGGACCGCGGCAGAGGCCCGCCAGCTCCCCGACTATCCCGACGCCGCCGCACTGGCGCAGGCGACGCAGCGGCTGTCGTCCTATCCGCCGCTGGTTTTCGCGGGTGAGGCGCGCAACCTCACCGCCGATCTGGCGCGCGTGGCGGAGGGGCAGGCGTTCCTGCTCCAGGGCGGCGACTGCGCGGAAAGCTTTGCCGAATTCCACCCCAACAACATCCGCGACACTTTCCGCGTCATCCTCCAGATGGCGGTCGTGCTCACCTATGCCTCGAAGCTGCCGGTGGTGAAGGTCGGCCGCATGGCGGGCCAGTTCGCCAAGCCGCGCTCGGCTCCGACCGAGACGATCGACGGCGTGGAACTGCCCAGCTACCGCGGCGACAATGTCAACGATATCGGTTTCACCGCCGAATCGCGGCTGCCCGATCCCGAACGGATGCTGCGCGGCTATTCGCAGTCGGCCGCCACGCTCAACCTGCTGCGCGCCTTCGCGCAGGGCGGCTATGCGAACCTCCACCAGGTCCATCGCTGGACGCACGATTATATGGGCCGCAGCCCGTGGGCCGCGAAATATGCCGAGACCGCCGATCGCATCGGCGAGGCGCTGGATTTCATGGCGGCGTGCGGGATCAACCCCGATACCGTGCCGCAGCTGTCGCAGACCACCTTCTACACCAGCCACGAAGCGCTGCTGCTGCCGTTCGAACAGGCGATGACGCGGCAGGATTCGCTGACCGGCGACTGGTACGATACGTCGGCGCACTTCCTGTGGATCGGCGATCGCACCCGCTTCGACGGGTCGGCGCATGTCGAATTCCTGCGCGGCATCGGCAACCCGATCGGCATCAAGTGTGGCCCCTCGCTGGAGCCGGACGCGCTGCTCAGGATGCTCGACACGCTCAATCCGGGGCGCGTGCCGGGCCGGATGACGCTCATCACCCGCTACGGCTATGACAAGATCGAGGCGCATCTGCCGCGGCTGGTGCGCGCGGTGACCCGCGAAGGGCATCCGGTGATCTGGTCGTGCGACCCGATGCACGGCAATACGGTGAAGGCGGCGACCGGGTACAAGACCCGCCCGTTCGATCGCATCCTGGCGGAGGTGCGCGGCTTCTTCGCGGTGCACCGTGCGGAGGGGACCCATGCCGGCGGCATCCATGCCGAAATGACCGGGCAGAACGTCACCGAATGCACCGGCGGCGCGATCGACGTCACCGAACAGAGCCTGGCGGATCGCTACCACACCCATTGCGATCCGCGGCTCAACGCCGGGCAGAGCCTCGAACTGGCGTTCCTGCTCGCCGAAATGCTCAATGCGGAGATGGCGGAGCGCCGGAAGGCCGCCTGAGCGGCTTTGATCGCGCGATAAGGGGGCACGGATCACGTCCGCACCGCGGCCGTTTTCGTGCCCCTCCTCGTGCGCACCGCGCGCTTTTGCCGCCCTATCGAAGTCCGGGGCGCTTCCCACCCCCCGCAAACCGCTTGAC
>NZ_LSJO01000506.1:0-2357 GCF_001556735.1 Sphingomonas sp. CCH9-F2
CACTGTGTGCCTTTTCTATCTAGCGGAGCGGTGTCATTTCTACTTAGCGGTTACATTGCAACGTCGCGGCGCGTTCCACATAACCCGCGTTATGTCGATTCCTCCGATCCTCTCCCGCCTGCGCCTGCCGGTCATCGGCTCGCCGCTGTTCATCATCTCCGGCCCCGAACTGGTGATCGCGCAGTGCAAGGCGGGGATCGTCGGCTCTTTCCCCGCGCTCAACGCGCGGCCGCAGACGCTGCTCGACGAATGGCTGCACCGGATCACGGAGGAACTGGCCGCGCACAACCGTGCGCATCCCGATCGCCCGGCCGCGCCCTTCGCGGTGAACCAGATCGTTCATAAGTCGAACGACCGGCTGGAACAGGACCTGGCCACCTGCGCCAAATGGCAGGTGCCGATCACCATCACGTCGCTGGGCGCGCGGGAGGAGGTGAACCGCGCGGCGCACGCATGGGGCGGGATCGTCCTGCACGACATCATCGACGACCGGTTCGCGCGCAAGGCGATCGAAAAGGGCGCCGACGGGCTGATCGCGGTCGCCGCGGGTGCGGGCGGCCATGCGGGGCGGCTGTCGCCGTTCGCGCTGATCCAGGAAATCCGCCAGTGGTTCGACGGCCCGCTGGCGCTGTCCGGGTCGATCGCGACCGGCGATGCCGTGCTGGCGGCGCAGGCGATGGGCGCCGATTTCGCCTATATCGGCAGCGCCTTCATCGCAACCGAGGAAGCCAATGCCGATGCCCGCTACAAGCAGGGGATCGTCGACGGGCGCGCCGCCGACATCGTCTATTCCGACCTGTTCACCGGGGTGCACGGCAATTACCTGCGCGGCTCGATCGTCGCGGCGGGGCTGGACCCGGACGATCTGCCCAAGGGCGATTACAAGACGATGGACTTCGGCACCGGCGACAATGGCGGGACGAAGGCGAAGGCGTGGCGCGACATCTGGGGATCGGGCCAGGGCATCGGCGCGGTGGAGGCGATCGAAACCGTCGCCACGCGCGTCGACCGCATGGAAGCGCAATACCGCGCCGCCCGCACCCGCATCGGCGCCGCCTGACCACACGGTCGGGCGAACGTCGTCCGGTCGCCGACCGCCCCCCTCGCCCCATCGAAGGCTGGGGCCTCCCGAAAGAGCGACCACCCCCGCCCCAGGGGCGAACGGCATGCCGTCAGAACGAGGTCGCCAGCCGGTCCAGCATCGATCGCGCGGGGCTTTCCATCGGCTCGTCCGCCACCTGCGCGGCGTCCAGTCGCTCGACGCGGCGGTGCAGGTCGATGCTGCCGGCCACCATCGCGCGCGCCTGTTCGGGCAGGGTCGCGACGATCGCCTCCTCGCTGACCGGTGCGGTGCCGAGCCGCCGCGCGCTGTCCTGCGCCTGCGCGGGGGTCAGTTCGCCCGCGATCACCGCACGCTGCGTCAGCAGCCAGGCGATGACATGCATCAGCCGCGTCGTCACCTTCAGCGATTCGCAACTGAACGCCACCCGGTCCATCGGCGACAGCGCCTCGCGCTCCGCACGGCCGCCTTCGTCGAAGTAGCTGCGCGCCTCGTCGGCCAGCACCATCGCCTCCACGTAGAAGGCGTCGATCAGGCGGATATGAAGGCGGGGATCGGTCAGCAGGTCGGCCATTCGCCCGCTCTGCCACGCGCCGCGCGCCGCTGCCAGAGCCGCCCGCGCGCGTTAACCGCGAATGCGTGCCACGGCGTGACGGTCACGCGATGATATCGGGAATCAGCTGATCCTCGATCTGCTGGATCTCGTCGCGCAGCTTCAGCTTGCGCTTCTTCAGCCGCATCAGCTGCAACTGGTCGGGGGCGCCCGACGCGCCCAGCGCGACGATCGCCGAGTCGAGGTCGCGATGCTCCAGCCGCAGCAGGTTGAGCCGCGCCAGAATGTCCGTCCCGCCCTCGATCACGTCCACCGCAGCCACCCCCCAGTGCCCTGCACGCTCGTGGTGCGGGCAGCGGCTCCGCCCTTAGCGCAACGGCCGTGGCCGCTGCCATCCCTTTTACGCGCGGCGCAACCATGGTGGCTCGTCGCAGCATCGGCGCGGGCCGTCGCGGGCAAGGAAATGACACGCGACAATCCGCCGCGTTCGTGGTTCACTGATCGACCCTTGGTTCAACCACGAAGGAGGTAACTGCCATGCAGACCGCGCACATCACGGCCCTTGAGGCCAAGCATGCGTCGCTCGACCAGCGGATCGTCGCCGAGTCGCAGCGCCCCATGCCCGATACGGTGGCGATCGCGGAGCTGAAGAAGCAGAAACTGAGGCTCAAGGAGGAGATCGCCTCCGCGCATTGACGCGGGCGATGCCACGGGTCCGGCGGGCGAACCGCCGGGCCTTTTCTC
>NZ_LSJO01000507.1:0-855 GCF_001556735.1 Sphingomonas sp. CCH9-F2
GGCTTTCCATGTCGAGCACCGCGGTCTCGCCGCCTTCGGGCAGCAGGCCAAGACGCCGCGCGACCTCCTGATAGGCCTCCACCTCGCCGCCCAGATCCTGGCGGAAGCGGTCCTTGTCGAGCTTCTCGTTGGTCTGCATGTCCCACAGGCGGCAGCCATCCGGGCTGATCTCGTCCGCCAGGATGATGCGGCCGTAGTCATTGTCCCAGATGCGCCCGAATTCGAGCTTGAAGTCGACCAGCCGGATGCCGACCCCGGCGAACAGCCCGCACAGGAAATCGTTCACGCGGATGGCGAGGTCCGCGATGTCGTGCATCTCGTCCTGGCTGGCCCAGCCGAAGGCGGCGATATGTTCGTCGGAGATCATCGGATCGCCGAGCGCGTCGTCCTTGTAATAATATTCGATGATCGTGCGCGGCAACTGGGTGCCTTCCTCGATCCCCAGCCGCTTGGCGAGCGATCCGGCGGCGACGTTGCGCACCACGACCTCGATCGGGACGATCTCCACCTGCCGGATCAGCTGTTCGCGCATGTTCAGCCGGCGGATGAAGTGCGTCGGCACGCCGATATGGCTCAGCAGCGTAAAGACATGCTCGGAAATGCGGTTGTTGAGCACGCCCTTGCCGTTGATCGTGCCCTTCTTCTGCGCGTTGAAGGCGGTGGCGTCATCCTTGAAATACTGGATCAGCGTGCCCGGTTCCGGCCCTTCGTAGAGGATCTTGGCCTTGCCTTCGTAGATCTGCCGCCTGCGCGCCATTCGCTTGATGCCTTCTTCGAAACGGATCGCCCCGGCCGCGACGGGATCGCGATGCCGGGGCGGGAATCGACCACGGGCTATACGGGAAGGGGGCAGGG
>NZ_LSJO01000508.1:0-4708 GCF_001556735.1 Sphingomonas sp. CCH9-F2
CCGCCGCTGGCGCTTTCCGCTGCGATTCGGTGCGGTGCTGGTGCGCGTCCCCGCGGCGCAGCTGCGTGCGGGCGGGGTGCTGCGCGGCCGGATCATCGCCACGCTGGGACCGGAGATGGGCGGCGAGAATGTCGAGGGCGTGGCGGTCACGCGCGAACATGGCGCGACGATGATCTGGCTCGTCACCGACAATGACGTCGCCTTCTACCGCCGCACGATCCTCGCGAAGTTCCGGCTGATCGAATGACCGCCGGACATGCGAAGCGGCCCGCCGGCACCGATGTGCTGGCGGGCCGCGTCGGATCGCGAACGGGCGGGCGTGTGTTACGCCGCGGTGGCGGCGGCGCGCTTCTTCACGACGTCGCGCTTCAGGCGGCGGGCCTTCAGCGACAGCTTCTCATCGGAGGTCTTGACCAGCCAGTTGTCGAGGCCGCCGTTATGCTCGACCGAGCGCAGGCCGTGCGTCGACACGCGCAGCTTGATCGACCGCTCCAGCGTATCGGACAGCAGCGTGACGTTCTGCAGGTTCGGCAGGAACGTGCGCTTGGTCTTGTTGTTGGCGTGGGAAACGTTGTTACCCACCTGCCGGCCCTTGCCGGTCAGCTCGCAGATGCGCGACATGTGTGTGATCCTGAATTCGGTTGCCCGGAAAGTCGGCGCCACTACCGCGCGATCGGCCCAACGTCAAGCGCGGGATGGTGCAACCCCGGCCCGGCGGCGGCGTTGTTGCGGCAGCGAATCAAGCCTGACGGGAGGAAAATCACATGCGCACGCTTCTGGTACTGGTGGGTGTCGCCGCGCTGGTGTTGCTGGCTGCGATGATGCTGGGGTTCGTCCGGTTCGACCAGACGCAGACCGCGCAGCTGCCGCGACTCGAGGGCGGGCAGGCTCCCAAGTTCAACGCCGACGTCGCCAAGGTGACCGTCGGCACCGAGAAGAAGACCGTCGAGGTGCCCGCGGTCGAGGTGCAGAAGCCCGGCGAGAAGAACTGACCGCTGGCGGTGCTGCCCCCTGCGGGTTAGGCGGGGGCATGTTTCCGCTCCCCGCCCCGATGCGCGCCGCGCTGGATGCCGCGCGCGATGCCGGCGCGGCGGGCGAGGTGCCCGTGGGCGCGGCGGTGGTGCTGGACGGCCGCATCATCGCGGTCGCCGGCAATGCCCCGCGCGCGCTGCACGATCCCACCGCCCATGCCGAGATGCTGGCGATTCGCGAGGCCGCGCGCGTCCTGGGCGCCGATCGCCTGACCGACTGCGACCTGTGGGTCACGCTGGAGCCGTGCGCGATGTGCGCCGGGGCGATCGCCCATGCCCGCATCGCGCGGCTTTATTACGGCGCGGACGATCCCAAGGGCGGGGCGGTCGAACATGGCCCGCGCGTCTTCGCGCAGCCCACCTGCCACCACCGGCCGGAGATTTTCTCCGGCATCGGCGCGCAGCAGGGCGGGGCGCTGCTCCGCGATTTCTTCGCACAACGGCGGCGGTAGCACGCGCCACCGCCGCCGCCGTGCGGTACGGGTCAGTAGCGCCGCGGCGGCAGGTCGTTCTGCGACACCGGCACGATCTTGATCTCCACCCGGCGGTTGGCCGCGCGACCTTCCTCGGTTTCGTTCGAGGCGATCGGCTGCGTCTCGCCGAAGCCGCGCGTCGCGATCCGCGCCGCCTGGACGCCATGGCTCGACAGATAATCCGCCACCGACGCGGCGCGGCGTTCGGACAGCGTCTGGTTGTACGCGTCGCTGCCGGTCGAATCAGTGTGGCCGTACACGTCGATATAGCTCTGGTTATATTCGCTCAGCACGCCCGCGACGCGGTCCAGCGTCGCGCGGAACTGCGGTTCGACGTTGGCCGAATTGTACGCGAAGTTGATGCCCGACGGGATGTTGAGCAGCAGGTCATCGCCCTGCCGCACCACCTGCACGTCGGTGCCCGCGGTGCGCGCGCGCATCTCGCGCTCCTGCTTGTCCATGTACGATCCGACCGCGGCGCCGGCGATGCCGCCGATGCCCGCGCCAAGGATTTTCTCCGTCCGGTCCTGACGCCCGCCGACCAGGTCGCCGAGCAGATAGCCGCCCAGCGCGCCGCCGATGCCGCCGATCGCGGTCTTCGAGATGCGGCGCTCGCCGGTGTCCGGGTCGGTGGTGCAGGCAGATACGCTCACCAGCGACAGCGTGGCGGCGGCGGCCAACAGCTTCGACGACATCTTCATCTCACGTCCCTTTCCCTATCGTGCCGATCTAACTTGGATCGGTCGGATATTGTTCCGGTGCCGGACTGAACGGCGGCTGACGCGCCGCGCAGGTGAATTACCGATTGTCGCGCGCGCCGTTTCGCGCCAAGAGGGCGGTGCATCATGCTACCGCCGTTCCCCTGGTTCGACGTCGTCATCATCCTGGCGCTGGTTGCTCTCAACGGCGTGTTCGCCATGAGCGAACTGGCGATCGTGTCGTCGCGAAAGGCGCGGCTGGAGGCGATGGCGCGCGCCGGCAAGCGCGGCGCGGCCTCCGCGCTGGAGCTGGCGGCCGATCCCGGCAAGTTCCTGTCGACGGTGCAGATCGGCATTACCCTGATCGGTATCGGCACCGGCGCCTATTCGGGCGCCAGCCTGGGCACGCCGACGGTCGCCCGGCTGGAGGCACTCGGCCTGTCGCCGAAACTGGCCGACAATCTGGGCTTCGTGGTCGTCATCGGGCTGACCACCTATGCCTCGCTGATCATCGGCGAGCTGGTGCCCAAGCAGTTCGCGCTGAGGAAGCCGGAGCCGGTGGCCGCGCTGGTCGCGGTGCCGATGACGTGGCTGGCGGTCATCACCAAGCCGCTGGTGTGGCTGCTCGATTCGACCAGCGCGCTGGCGTTCCGCATCCTCGGCCTCAATCGCGAGAGCGAGGATCAGGTGACGGCGGAGGAACTGCACCTGATCGTCGCGGAGGCCAGCAAGTCGGGCGTGATCGAGGAGCATGAACGCTCGATCATCTCGGGCGTGGTGCGGCTTGCCGACCGCCCGGTGCGCGAGGTGATGACCCCGCGCACCGAGGTCGACTGGCTCGACATCGCGCTGGACGATGCCGGGATCCGCCAGAAGCTGCTGTCGACCCCGCACAGCCGGCTGCCGGTGGCGCAGGGGTCGATCGACGCGGTCGTCGGCGTGGTGCAGGCGCGCGATGTCGCCACGGCGCTGTTCCGCGGCGAAACGCTGGACCTGGCGAAGCTGACCCGCAAGGCGCCGGTGGTGGTCGACCAGATTGACGCGATGGATGCGCTCGACGCGCTGCGCCGCGCCGAGGTGCCGATGGCGCTGATCCACGACGAATACGGCCATTTCGAAGGCGTGGTGACCCCCGCCGACCTGCTCGCCGCGATCGCGGGGGAGTTCGCATCGGATGCCGAGCCGGGCGAGGGGCCGAACGTGGTCGAGCGCGACGACGGATCGCTGCTGGTCGCCGGCACGATGGCCGCGGACGCGCTGGCGGAGCGGCTGGGCATCGACCTGCCCGAGGACCGCGATTACGCCACCGTCGCTGGCCTTGCGCTGGCGGTGTTCCGCAAGTTGCCGCTGGAGGGCGAAAGCTTCGAGGAACAGGGCTGGAAGTTCGAGGTGGTCGACCTCGACGGCCGTCGCATCGACAAGCTGCTGGTCAGCGAGGCCTGACGGGCCGGGACGGTGCGGCGTTTCCTGTCCACCGCGATCCATGGGCGTGCGACCCGGACGAGTTCGGGCCCTCTCAATCCACCGCCGTCTTGCCGGACGTGTTCCGGCATCCAAGGTTCCGCGAAACGCACCAGTTGCTGCTTTTGCGGCAAAATGGACCCCGGCGTTCGCCGGGGTGACGGATGGAATGACGCAAGAGGACCGACCTTCGCAGCAACCTCGAACAAGTCCGGGGCGCCGGCTCTCAGGCGGCATGCGACGCCAGGCTCTCCGACGCCGGTTTAGGCGCTCGCCCCGTTAGCGTCCGTTCAACCTACCGCGATCACCTCTATCGCTTCCTCGCGCCCATTGAACGCGATCGTCTCGCCCGCTTCCGCGCCCATCAGCGCGCGCGGCAGCGGGGCGGAGAAGGACAGGAGGCCCGCCGCCGGATCGGCTTCGTCGTCGCCGACCAGCGTCGCGGTGCGCTCCGTGCCCCCCAGACGGAACGTCACGCGCGATCCGAATCCGACGATGCCGTCGGTGCGCGCCGCGGTCTCGATCGCGGTGGCACGGCGCGTCTTCCAATAGCGCAGGTCGCGCTGGACGCGCTTGGCCGCTTCCTCATCTGCCGCGTCCGGCAGCGAGGCTTCCAGCAGGGCAATACGCTCGTCGATCAGCGCCCGCCCGCGCGCCGTGACCAGATTCGGACCGGCCGGGATCGGTAGTTCGAAGCGCGGCTCCAGATGCTCGTCATCGCTTTCGCGGCGGAACGCGACGCTCATCCCAGCTTCCCGAACTGCGCCTCATAGGCGGCGCGGTCGCCGCTCGCGAGCAGCCGCGCCTGTTCGCGCCAGCGATCGCGCTCCATCCGGCCCTCGAACGGCGAAAGCTGCGCGTCCAGCTCGGCGGCCTCGGCGTCGTCGATCCATGCCAGCTGGTCGACGCGGGTAATGCCCAGTTCCGCCAGCCGCGCCGCAATCTTCGGCCCAAGCCCCTTCAGCAGCGATACCGGCTGCGCACCGGGGTCGGCGGATGGTGCCGCAGGGGCCGGGGAGGGGGTATCCGCCGCGATGCTTGCGGG
>NZ_LSJO01000509.1:0-562 GCF_001556735.1 Sphingomonas sp. CCH9-F2
CCGCCGCTACCATGGCCATGCCGGGCTGTTGCTGGCGCCCGCCACCGTCGATGAGGTGCAGGCGATCGTCGCGGCCGCGCGGGCCGAGGGCGTCGCATTGGTGCCGCAGGGGGGCAATACCTCGATGGTCGGCGGCGCCACCCCGCCCGCCGACGGCAGCGCGGCGATCCTGTCGCTGCGCCGGCTGAACGCGATCCGCGCGATCGATGCCGACGCGGGGCTGGCGGTGGCGGAGGCGGGGGTGATCCTGGCGACGCTGCACGCCGCCGCCGCCGCGCACGGCCGGCGCTTCCCGCTGTCGCTGGGGGCGAAGGGATCGGCGACGATCGGCGGGCTCGTCTCCACCAACGCAGGTGGCACGCAGGTGCTGCGCTTCGGGACGATGCGCGGGCTGGTGGCGGGGATCGAGGCGGTGCTGCCCGACGGATCGCGGCACGACGGGCTGGCGGCGCTGAAGAAGGACAATCGCGGCTACGACCTGACGCAATTGCTGATCGGGGCGGAAGGGACGCTGGGGATCGTCACCGCCGCGACGCTGCGGCTGGTGCCGGCGGTGGCGGGG
>NZ_LSJO01000051.1:0-395 GCF_001556735.1 Sphingomonas sp. CCH9-F2
GCCGGGCGCACCGCCAGTGAAGCTCGCCGCCGATCCGGCGCTGGACGAAAACGACCCGCAGATCGTCGGAAGCACCGTGTATTTCAGCGCCGACGACGCGATCTGGTCGGTGCCCGTCACCGGCGGCACGCCGCGGCGGGTCACCGATTTCAAGGGTGGCTTCGGCGGCTTCAAGGTCGCGCCGACCGGTGACCGGATCGCGGTCTGGGCGGATCGCCGCCCCGGCGCGCCCAGCCTGGAACCCGCGATGGTGAAGAAGGACGCGAACGCCGGGTCGGGCCGCACCTATGACCAGCTGTTCGTGCGCCATTGGGATACATGGGCCGACGGCACCCGATCGCAACTGTTTGTCCTCCCGCTGACCGCTGCCGGGGCGAAGGGCAATGGCGTGGCGG
>NZ_LSJO01000510.1:0-17026 GCF_001556735.1 Sphingomonas sp. CCH9-F2
TCACGCTCGAGCAGATCGGTGAGCTTCTGGCGCTGGATGCGACCGACGATCGCGCCCGCGCGCGCCAGCTCGCGGGCGAGCGCATTGCCGAACTGGATGCGAAGATCGAGGAGCTTGAGCGGGTGCGCGCCTCGCTTCGCCGGCTCGCACATGAATGCGGGTCAGGAGCGGAGGGACCATGCCCGATCCTGACCGCCTTCGAGGGCTAGCGGCACTCGACGGTCAGGTGCGCGATTTCATGAACCGGTGCGAGGCGGGCGCGGATATCGTCGCCGGTCACGCCCTGCCCGCCTACGACGCTGACGATCGCGGCGTGGGCTTCCGGACCGACGCGCCAGACATGAAGATCGGTGATACGCGCGTCGCCTGGCGCCTCGACCAACTCGCGCACTTCCTCCTCTACATGATGATCGGTCGCATCGAGCAACACGGACGCCGTGTCGCGCATCAGCGTCCATGACCAGCGCGCGATGACGATCGCACCGACGATGCCCATCACCGGATCCATCCACACCCAGCCGAGATAGCGGCCCGCCAGCAGCGCGGCGATGGCGAGAACCGAGGTGAGCGCGTCGGCCAGGACATGGACATAGGCGGAGCGCATGTTGTTGTCACCGCCATGCGCGCCGTGCGCATGCCCGTGCCCGTGATGGTGGTCATGCCCGTGATGATGGTCGTGCCCGTGATGGTGCCCGCCCGAGAGCAGGAAGGCGCAGGCGATGTTCACGCCCAGACCGACCACCGCGATGAGCGTCGCTTCCCCGAATGCGACCGTGATCGGCTGAAACAGGCGAAGGATGGACTCGACACCGATCCCGAGCGCGATCAGGCCCAGCACCATCGCCGACGCGAACCCGGCCAGGTCGCCGACCTTGCCCGTGCCGAAGCTATAGGCCCGGCTGGAGGCATGGCGCTTGGCATAGGCGTAAGCGGCCGCGGCGACCCCGAGCGCGCCCGCGTGTGTCGCCATGTGAAAGCCATCGGCGAGCAGCGCCATCGAGCCGGTCAGATAACCGGCGATGATCTCCACCACCATCATCCCGGCGGTAAGCGCCACGACCCACAGGGTCCGGCGGGCATTGTCGTCGTGCGCCGCGCCCAGGAATACATGGTCGTGCGTGAAGGCGTCGATTTCGGGCAAAGCCGCCATGAAAAGCGTCCTATTTGGCGTAGCGGCGGATCACCGCCAGCAGTTCTTCGGCACCTGCCGCCCGCTCGGCATCATCGAGGCCGGGCCGCGACACATGCGCTTCGAGGTGTTCGGCGATAATCTCGTCCATGAGGCCATTCACCGCCCCGCGCACGGCGGCAACCAGATGGAGCACGTCGGAACACGACGAGTCCGATTGAAGTGCTCGCTCGACCGCGCCGACTTGTCCGGCGATGCGACGAACGCGGGCGACCAGATCGACATTGGTTTGAGACAAATGTGACATAGGATACCCCCCTAGCCTATAGGCCAGTAAACAGCAAGTCGGTGTCAAAACCGTCCGTGGCTGTTGAAAATCTCGCGTTCGAATTGATGTTGCGCGATTAGGGCACTGAGCGCTCTTTCAGGCCCCATCCGGCGGGCGTGTGTTAAAAACCTATCGAACGATCCCGATTTGATGCGCCGGCCCGCCGGGGGGATGGCCGGGCCGGCGCCTGCAGCTGGCTTAGCGACGGGGGAGCTTTGCCAGGGCAGCCTTGTAAGCCGCGTAATGCGTGCCTTCGTCGACCGCGATCTGGCGGAACATCTGCGCTACCTTCTTGTCGCCGGCCGCTTCCGCCTCCTTGGCGAAATTCACGTACATCGTGACATTCTCGTAGTGCTCGCCCCTCATGGCATCTTCGAGGTTCACATTGTTGCTGCTGCCGAGCCGCAGCGCCTGCGCTTCGCGATCGAAGTGCTCGTTGGCCTCGACGTTGGCCGATGCGCGGAAGAGCTTGGCGAGTTCGGGCTTTCCCGCCGCCTGCGCCTGGTCGGCGTACCGCAGATACTTCAGGTTGGCATAAGCCTCCCCGTGCATCGCGGCTTCGAGGTTCGCCCGCGTGCTGGCGGCTAGCGGGCGGGTCGGCGCCGACGGCGCGGCGGTCACGCTGACGGCGAAAATGGTCGCGGCACCGGCGGCAGCGACGATCAGGGACTTCATCATGGTCGATACTCCATTGCCGCCGGAAGTGCGGCTGCCCCGCTATCGACCTCGGTCCTGACGACGACCTGACAGGTCCGCGGCAACCGCATTTTCGAGCCGTCGGAAAAACGCGCTGTGCCGTCAGGTTTCGGTCAGGCGGTGCTGCGATCTCCCGGTCATCGAGGCTATCCCGCCTCTGACAGGAGCTCGTTCGATGATCCGATTTGCCCCCTTGAAGGTCGCAGCCTTTCTCGCCGTCGTCGCAGCTGCGCCGATGGCGATGGCGTCGCCCGTCTGCACCAAGGCGCCCCAGGCCAAATGGATGACGCCGGCACAAATGAAAGGCCGCGTCGCCAAGATGGGCTATCGCGACATCAAGGTCTTTCAGGTGTCCGGCAGCTGCTACGAAATCTACGCCCACACCAAGGACGGCAAGCGCGCCGAGGTCTATTTCAACCCGGTGAACGGCGCGGTCGTTCAGAACAACGTCGACTGACGATGAGCCACGTCGCTCCAGCGGCTCCTTCCCGAGACCCTGCTCGCAACCGCGGCAGGGTCAAGGTCTGGGACCCGATCGTCCGCATCTTTCACTGGACCGTGGCAGGAGGTGTCATCGCCAACCTGACGTTCCTTCGGCATGAGGAGACGCCGCATATCTATGTCGGCTACGTTGTCGTCACGGCGCTGGCGATCCGGCTGATCTGGGGTGTTATCGGCCGCCGTCACGCGCGGTTCGCCAGCTTCGTGCCAGGCCCGTTCGTGTTGCTGCGCTATTTTCGCGCGATGGCTGCCCGGCGCGAGCCGCGCTACATCGGGCACAACCCGGCCGGAGGCGCAATGATCGTCGTCCTCCTTGTCCTGCTGGCGACGGTGGGGACCAGCGGATGGATGATGGGACTCGACCAATTCTGGGGTGTGAACTGGGTCGAGACGTTGCACGAAACCGCCGCCAATGTTCTGATCGGCGCGGTAGCCCTGCATGTCATCGGTGCGATCGTCGAGAGCGTGCGGCACCGGGAAAACCTGCCGCTGGCGATGGTCACTGGCTACAAACGTGCACCAACGGGGACCGACATCGACCATGCGCCTGCTGCTGATTGAAGACAACTCCCGGCTCGGCAGCCTGGTTCGGGACGGCCTGATCCCGCAGGGTTTCGCGGTCGATTGGGTCGAGACCGTCGAGGACGCCGAGCTGGCGATGACGGTGGCGACATATGACCTGCTACTGGTCGACCTTGGCTTACCCGATGGAGACGGCTTGGACATCGTCCGCCGTTCCCGCCGGGACAAGAATGCGACGCCGATCCTTGTCCTGACCGCGCGAGGTGGCCTCGACGACCGCGTCACCGGACTCGACGCGGGCGCCGACGACTATCTGGTGAAGCCGTTCCAGATTCCCGAGCTCGCGGCGCGGTGTCGTGCCCTGCTGCGACGACCCGGGGCGTCGCTCGGCACCCAGCTCGCCGCGGGCAACGTCGTGCTCGATTGTGCCTCACGGTCGGCCGAGGTGGGCGGCGTCGCGATCGACGCGACGCCGCGTGAAATCAACCTGCTCGAAGTTCTGCTCCGCCGCGCCGGACACGTCGTCGCCAAGCCGGCGCTCGAGAATACGCTATATGCGATGGACGCCGAGGTAACGCCCAATGCGTTGGAAGCGGCAGTATCGCGGCTGCGCAAGCGCCTGACCGCCGCCGGCGCGGACGTGCAGGTCCGCACCGTGCACGGCGTCGGCTATGCGCTGTTCGCGCCGAGCGTATCTGGTGAATAAGATGGACGCGGTTCGGCCAAGGCGACGCCCCCCTACGCTGTTCCGACAGATTGCGGCGCGTCTGGCGGCGTTCACGCTGCTGTTCGCAGCACTCGACGTCGGGATCGTCGTGTTCACCTACAGTCGCCAGCCCGAATCGCTCGCGCAGGAATTGCTGACGCTTGAAGCGACGAAGGCTCAGGCAGGCGGCGTGCTGTCGCCCGACCTGCTAACCGGACCGCCGGGGGCCGAATCCTGGTCCGCGCGCTATGTCGAACCGGGATCACCCGAACTCCGGCGGGTAGGGGAAACCGGGATCGACGGCGCGTCAACCCTGGTCGACTGGACGCGGCGCGAACAGACTCCTCGCGGCTATCGGATATCGGGCGTTCGCGCGATCGATCGCGGCGAGGAGCGGCGATGGCTGGCGATGCAGTTCGAGGGCGACGGCATCCGCCCCTATGTGCCGGTGATCGTGAACGAGATCATTCAGCACGTGATGCTGCCGCTGATCCCGTTGTCGCTGTTGCTGTTGCTGTTCAACGTCTTCGCCGTCCGCCGGGTGCTCCAACCGCTTCGCCATGCCGAGCGCGAAGTGGACGCGCTGGAACCCGACAACACCCTGCTTCGCCTTTCGGAGCCGAGTGAGCCGCGAGAGGTCAACACGCTCGTCAGTGCCGTCAATCGGGCGCTCGGTCGGCTCGATGCAGCGATGGCGACTCTGCGGGAGTTCACTGCCAACGCCGCACATGAGCTGCGCACACCGTTGTCGATCATGCAGCTATCGCTCGATCGGCTCCCCGCAGGCAAGCAACGGGACGAACTGCAGGCCGATGCGCGGCACCTGACCCGTCTCGTCGAACAGATGCTCGATCTCGCCCAAGCCGACGCGCTGGCCGTCGATGGCCACGTTGCCATCGATATCGCCGACATCGGCCGGGACGTCGTGGCCGCGATGGCGCCAAAGGTGTTCGCGGCGCAGCGTGATCTACGTTTCGAGAGCTTCGGCGACACCGCGGCGATCGGGCACCCGGAAGCGATCTTCCGCATCTATCGCAACCTGATCGACAATGCGCTGTCACACGCGCCCGGCGTCACGCCCATCGACGTAAGCGCGGGACCCGGTCCACAGCTGACGGTCCGTGACTACGGGCCGGGGATTGCAGAGGTCGATCTTCCGCACGTGTTTGACCGCTTCTGGCGCAAGGATCGCCGCAGCTCTACCGGAGCGGGCCTAGGCCTTGGCATCGTGCAACGGTTGACCGAAGCGCATGGTGGAACGGTCAGCGTCGAAAACGCGACAGGCGGGGGTGCTTCGTTTCGCGTCCGACTCGAAGTCTAGCCTTGAAATTACGGGAGCCATCGCTTTCGTCAGCTGTTCGTCAGGCCCGTGCCGCAACGCACCTGGCGTAGCTACATCGCTCCATCATCCCTGCACTGCTGTCCGGAGCCAAATACAATCCAATTCCCGCCCACTCGGCGGCTCACCGAGTTCGACATACTTTAGGATAGCCAATGACGACCGACGCCATCGATCACGCGCCAGGAGAACATCATCTCGTCCACCGTACAGGCTGGCTTCGCGCAGCGGTGCTCGGTGCCAACGACGGAATCATTTCTGTTTCAAGCCTGATCGTCGGTGTCGCAGCCGCGCCAGGCTCGACTGCGAGCACAGTCCTTGTTGCGGGGGTAGCAGCATTGGTCGGGGGTGCACTGGCGATGGCGGCGGGCGAATATGTTTCGGTCAGTTCGCAGGCGGATACCGAGAAAGCTGACCTTGCGCGAGAATCGGCCGAGTTGGAACGTTCGCCCGTGACCGAAACGCGGGAACTGGCCGCAATCTATGAAGGGCGTGGCGTCGAGCCGTCGCTAGCGATTCAGTTGGCCGAACAGATGATGGCACATGACGCTCTGGGAGCGCATCGCCGTGATGAGCTTGGCCTTGCTGACGACGGCGCATCGCAGCCGATGCAGGCCGCGGTATCCTCGGCCTTGGCATTTGCCGCCGGCGCGATCCTACCCGTGATCGCTGCATTAGCACCGCGTAGCGCTGTGCTTTATGCGGTGCCAGCAACGGCATTGGTGCTGCTTGGCGTGCTGGGTGCGCTTGGAGCGAAGGCGGGCGGCGCCCCGATCGGGCGCGCCATAATCCGGGTGGTTTTACTGGGTGTCCTTGCGATGGGGATGACGGCCCTTATTGGGGCTTTCACCGGGACGGTGGTTTAAAAGCTTTTCGTTGTGCGCGGCGATGCGACACTAGTCGGCACCGCTACGTCCCAAAAACGAGTAAGCAAACGCATCGCCACCCACGCCTATGGTCAGCCCCCCCCCTTTCGCAAAGCTGATCGTATCCGGCACCACGCTAATTTGTTGCCGAAGTTTCCCGAAGCCTCCATCGTAACTGTCTTTAGCCGTGAAGCGACCGGGCACTCACAGCGCACACCAACCGCCAGAAAAACGACCGGTTTTCTGGCGATTGCTGTTTTTGCCTCGTCCCCCCTGCCTTGTGGTCGGGATACCCGTTGCGGAAACCACCAGCACATTGCAGGGTGTCAGATATCTTTTCTGGCGGGGTGGCGATGCTCATCGGATATGTGAGGGTGTCCAAGGCTGACGGATCGCAGACGCTGGCACTGCAGCGCGATGCGCTGCTCGCCGCAGGCGTCGATGCCTTGCGCATTTATGAGGATCTCGCGTCGGGTCGTCATGATGCACGTCCCGGCCTGACTGCCTGTCTCAAGGCATTGCAGCCCGGCAATACACTGGTGCTCTGGAAACTGGATCGCCTCGGACGCGACCTGAGGCATTTGGTCATCACCGCCGAGGCGCTGCGTGAGCGCGGTATTGGGTTGAAGGTGCTGACCGGCGCCGGCGCGCAGATTGACACCACCACCGCCAACGGCCGCCTGGCCTTTGGCATCTTCGCCGCTTTTGCAGAGTTCGAGCGCGAGTTGATCGCCGAGCGCACACAGGCCGGCCTTGCCGCGGCACGCGCGCGGGGGCGCATGGGAGGGCGACCCCGCAAGATGGACAAGGCAACGCTGGCGATGGCGATGGCCGCCATGTCCGATCGCAACGCGATCGCAGCCGATGTCGCGCGCCGTCTCGGGATGACGACGACGACACTCTATATGTACGTGAACGGTGACGGCACGCCCAAGGCACCGGGCCAGGCACTGCTCGACGGTGTGCCATACCGCAAAGAACGGCTGCAAGCCGCGTGATAGATCACGCCGCGCCTCAGCGATCAGGCATATCGTCGAGCAGGCGAGGCGATCACGTCGTGTTCAATCGACCGGGCCGAGATTTCAGCCGGAGTCAGGGCCGCGGGGACGCACACCCCCCGACGCGGCTTGCCGTTCAGTCGGTTCGATCGCGCAAGGATCATCAGGTTCATCACCGCCGCGCCGATCAGGAACTCCTCTTCCGCTCCGCGGATACCGCGCAGGTGAAGCCGCCTCATGCCATGCTTACCCTTGGCGTCAGCGAAGAACCGTTCAACCCCGCGCCGCAACCGCATAGACCGCTTGTAGAGCCCGGTTTCCACTTCGGCTCTGGCAAGATCGCGGACGTCCTCATCGTCCAGCCGAACCAGGGTACGACGCCGCGCCGTCGTGCATTTCTTCCGAAGCACGCACGCCTCGCAGTCACGCGCATCGGCTGCATAACGGTGTACGCCGGTGGGCAGATGGAAGGCATGATGTCGGAGCGGCTTTCCGGTCGGACAGGTAAAGCTGTCAATGTCACGATCATAGCTGAAGGCCGTTCGCGGCAGCTTGCCCTTGGTCTGTTGCGTACGGTCGATTACCGGAATGTGCGGGATTGCGCCGTGATCCCTTACGAAGCCGAGGAAGTTGGCGCTGCCATAGGCTTTGTCGGCCGCAACCCGCTTGGGACGATAATCAAAGCGATCGGCCGATCGCTCGAGCATGACGCGCCCCGCATCAACTTCCTCCGCGAACCGAGCCGGTGTCGCCTTCACATCGAGAGCGACGCCACTCGGGGTGTCGACCAGCGCATTCAGGGCGTAGCCGAACCGGCCACGCACCGTTCGCGCCGACCAAGCCGCGGCAGGATCCGTTCGAGAGACGCCTTGGCAGCTTTTCGAGCGCGCCATTTCAAAGACGGCATCTCTTGTGTCGTGCACCCACTCCCTAACCGCGCGCGACGCGTTGGCGACATACGGCAGGTAGCCAGGAACGGTCTTGCGCTGCCAGCTCGCATCAGCCGCTATGAACGATGCATCGATCGCGGCGTCTTTTCCGCCAATCAGTCCTTCACTGATGCAGCGTCGGACCGTGCTTTCGAACAGGATCCGGAACACGTCGGCATCGCGGAAACGACCGTGCCGGTTCTTGCTGAACGTCGAGTGGTGCGGAACCTTGTCTCCCGGCGCGAGACGGCAGAACCAGCGATAGGCCAGATTGTAGCGCAGCTCCTCACACAGGCGCCGTTCGGACGTGATCGCGTAAATGCGGCCGACCAAGGCCATGCGGATGAGGAGTTCGGGATCGATCGATGGCCGTCCCCTTGCGCTGTAGTGACCGGCCAGTGCCTGTCTCAACTCGCCGATGTCGAGACATCGATCGACGCGACGCAGCAGGTGGTCTGTGGGCAACATGGCTTCTATGGTGCGGCGGGACGCCCCGTCCCGCTTACCGCGACAGGCTGGTCCCATCATAGCGACGCTCCTTTCGGCAGCCATGAAACGAAGGAGCAACCCAGCATGTCCGGCATTTTTCAACAGGCCCGTTCGGTTGTGACGCCAGCCTGGGCCAGCCTCGCGCCAGCTGCTGACTGTGCTAAGACCTACGCACGTGGCTATATCTAAGTCCTTTGGAACTAGTGTGAGAAAAATTACAGATCGCGAAATTGCCGAGCACGACTGGTCCGGCACTTCGCTCGGCCCTATCGAGATGTGGCCGCCAGCGTTGCGCTCGACGCTGGCTCTCATGCTCGCCTGCCCCCGGCCGATGTTCCTGGCGTGGGGATCCGACCTGCTATGCTTTTACAACGACGCCTATCGCCCGATCCTTGGATATCGGGTCGAAACGGCGCTGGGGCGTCCGTTCCGGGAGGTCTGGAGCAATATCTGGGATGAGATCGAACCGCTGGTAACGGCGACGCTCGCTGGCGAAAGCCGCACCATGACCGACATGCCGCTCGACCTCAGGCGGCAAGGCGTGCCGGAGGAGAGCTGGTGGACCTTCACCTACTCCCCGGTGTTCGACGATAACGGCGAGGTTGCCGGTCTGCTCTGCATCACCGGCGAAACCACGGCGCTTGTTGTGGCTGAGCGAGAGCGCGCTGCGGCTGATGAACGTCTGCAAACGGCGTTGTCTGCCGGCAACAGCATCGGTGTGTGGGACTGGGATATTCTGGCTGACCGCGTGACTGCCGATAGCCGCTTTGCAACGCTCTACGGCATCGATCCCGATCGGGCGGCCGAGGGCGCTCCGATTACCGAGTTCTTTTCGGGTATTCATCCCGACGACCTCGCTCGGGTGCAAGGCCAGATCGCCGAAGCCCTTGATCGAAGCGGTAGTTTCGCATCGGAGTACCGCCTGTTGGACCGAAGCGGAAACGTTCGATGGGTCTCGGCGCAGGGCCGGTGCATCTACGATGCGGACGGACACTGCACACGCTTCCCTGGTGTCAGCTACGACATCACGGATCGGATGACTTCGGACCTTGCGCTCCGTGCCGCCAAGGCGGAGCGCGATTTTGTAGTGGAGCTGACCGCCCGGCAGCGCGTGACTGCTGATCCCGAGACGATCATCCGCATCTCGGCAGAGGCTCTCGGCCAGAGATTGGGTGTTCACCGCGCCGGTTTCTATCGTTTGCTCGGGCCCACCCAGATGCGCCATGGCGGAAACTGGACGGATGGCACGCTCGCGCCGCTCACCGGAATTCAGCCGGTCAGCGGTTTTGGACAACGTGCGGAGCACGATCGGCGCCGTGGCAAGACCCTGGTCTTCAGCGATAGCCGCTACGATCATGACGGCGACCTCACCCCTTATGCCGAGACGGGCGTGCTTGCTGGTCTGTGCGTGCCGCTGATGAACGAGGGGCATTGGCAGGCCGGTATCTACCTCCACCAAGCCGAAGTGCGCCACTGGACGCCGGCCGAAATATCGCTGGTGAAGGAAGTGGCGGGGATGACCTGGCTGGCGGTGGAACGCGCCGAGGCCCTGTTGCGGCTCAGTCAGCGCGTCGATCAGCAAAGCGCCGCGCTGGCTGAGGCCAGCACCGAAATCAGGGTCGAGTCCGATCGCCGCGCTGCGGCCGAGAGCCAGCTTCGCCAACTCCAGAAAATGGAGTCGCTTGGAAAGCTGACAGGCGGCATTGCACATGACTTCAACAACATGCTCGCGATCGTCATGGGTGGGCTGAACCTCGCGCAGCGCCGCCTCGCGCGTGGCGAGAGCGACGTGGGCAAATATTTGGATGGCGCCATGGAGGGCGCGACCCGCGCTGCGACGCTGACCCAGCGCCTGCTCGCCTTCTCACGCCAGCAACCGCTATCTCCGGAAGCGATCGACGCCAACAAGCTGGTTTCGGGCTTGGCCGAGCTGCTGATCCGATCGCTGGGCGAACTGGTGCAGCTCGAAACCATCCTTGGCGCCGGGCTGTGGAAGGCGAAGGCCGACCCGACGGAACTGGAGAATGTCATCGTCAACCTGGCGGTGAATGCGCGCGACGCGATGCCGGAAGGCGGCAAGCTCACCATAGAGACGTGCAATGCTCATGTGGACGACGGCTATGCCCGCGAAGCAGAGATTGCGTCAGGTCAATATGTGCAGATCGCGGTAACGGACACCGGGACCGGCATGCCTCCGGAAGTGCTGACCAAAGCGTTCGACCCGTTTTTCACCACGAAGGAGGTCGGAAAAGGTACGGGACTCGGCCTGAGCCAAGTGTTCGGCTTCGCCCGGCAATCCGGCGGGCACGTCCGGGTCTATTCCGAGTTAGGGCATGGGACCACGTTCAAGCTCTATCTGCCGCGCTTCTGGGGTGAGGAAATGCCCGCGGTGCGACGGGCGCCGGTGCCCGTCAGGCAGGGCAAGGTTACCGAGATCATTATGGTGGTCGAGGATGAGGAGCGGGTTCGCAACAACTCGGTCGAGACGTTGCGCGAGCTTGGCTACACCGTCATCCATGCCGGCAGTGGGCCTGAGGCGCTGGCGATGATTGAGGCCGGACAGGATGTGACCCTACTGTTCACCGATATCGTCATGCCCGGTATGACGGGGCGCCAGCTTGCTGACCAAGCAATCGAGCTGCTTCCGCGCCTTAAGGTCGTCTACACGACTGGCTACACCCGTAACGCCGTAGTTCATAACGGCGTGCTCGATCCCGGCACCAACTTCCTTCCCAAGCCCTTTGGCATAGATCAGCTTGCCGCCAAGATCGCAGAGGTTCTGGACGCTTAGCGAGCCTGCCACAGATGTGCAGATCGTTGTCGCGGGGCGAAGATGCTATATCCGCAATGCCTGTCGTCTCCCAGAGTTGAGGGCCGCGCGGCGCCTATCGCGTGTCATCCTGCTTTCGCGAGGCGTCTACTCGCTCGGAGGCGCAATCCTGCGCGCGACGCCGGACGCATGGCTATGGCCCGAGAGCGCGGCGATGCGGACGATGAGCACTGACGCATGGGGCGGGGCGCGCCGGCTTGCGGTATCAAGAGATTCGTGAAACGCGGAACGCAATGGTGGCGGGTGTTGTGATCGGGCGCGGCAACGAGGAGGTGCTGGAGCGCTGCCAGCGTCAGGCGGACAGGGCAGGCGAGTCGGTCCGCTGTACGGTTAGGATAAGGCCGGGGCCGGCGGAGAGGCGATGACTGAGGCGGCTGATATGCCCCTGCCACTCATGCGCATAGCACTGGCGTTGCTCGCCATGCGAAACGCGAAAAGGGAAACCGGATGATGGATGAACCTCATGATCGGCCGCGCCGGATCGGACAAATCCTTTTTGTTGTCCTGATTGTGCTCATATTTGTTATCGGCATCGCGGCCTGGCTGCTGGACACCTTTCCATGGGCCGCACTCGGGTCGTCTTCCTGGTGGCGTTGACTGGCGCTCGGAAACGGGCGGTATCGAAACTCGTTTCGCTGCTATGCCAAGCCTCTATCGCACCATCCCGCCCGGCAGGGATCCCCCTTGGGACCTGAACGTGATTATCGAAATCCCCGAAGGAGGCGAGGCAGTAAAGTACGAGTTCGATGCCGATTTAGGCGTGATGCGCGTGGATCGATTTCTGCACACGGCCATGACCTATCCAGGCAATTACGGCTTTATTCCTGGCACGCTCGCCGACGATGGTGATCCCCATGACGTTCTGATCGTCGGGCAGGCTCCGGTTGTGCCGGGCTGCCTCGTACGCGTTCGGCCGATTGGTGCTCTCATGATGAGCGACGAGGCGGGCGGCGACGACAAGATCATCGGGTTGCCCGTTGATGCTCTCAACCCGGCTCTGCGGGAGATTCGGACCTGCGCCGAGTTGCCTGACATCCTATTGAAGCGAGTCGCTCATTTCTTTCGCCACTACAAAGACCTAGAGACCGGAAAGTACGTCAGCGAGCCGCGATGGGCGGATGCCGATGCGGCAGCGGCGCTTGTGATGCGAGCCATCAAGCAAAAAAGTGGCCGTGATAACTGCACCGCCTCCAAGGATCAGTAGGCATAGCCGCTCGCCATCATAGCGGCTCCTGCTCAAATTCATTGTTCGCCTGTGATCGCGGTGCGGGCGTCGGAGAGCCTGGCTCGTCGAAACCATTGAGGCGCGCATGCAAGGTCTTGCTGGCCTTGAAATGAGGGACGCGCTTGGCGCCAACAGCGACGGCATCACCTGTTCGCGGGTTGCGGCCCGTGCGACCATCGCGAGCCCGCGTGGAGAACGTTCCGAAGCCGCGCAGTTCAACCCGCCCGCCCTCGGCAAGGCGGTCTGTGATCGCCTCGAACAGACATGACACGATCCGCTCGACCGTATCAGTGGAGAGGTTCCGGGTGTCACGGGTAAGCGCGGCGACGAGTTCCGACCGGATCATTGCTCCCCGCTTCCCCGCTCCCAATAAAGGCATGAGGGCCCGGACCATTCGGTCCGGGTCCGGCGCTGGGTCAATAGGGATAGCTCGACCCATAATAGCCATAGACCTGCTGGCCATAGGCGCGATCGAACGTCGGCTCCTCGCCGGAGCGGTAGCGCGGGCCGCCTTCGAGCTGTTCGCGGGTCAGATTGACGACATAGCCGCCTTGGTTGGTGTCGTAAGTAAGCTGGTCCCAGGGCAGCGGGTGATAGTCCTCACCCATGCCGAGGAAACCGCCGAACGACATGACCGCATATTCGGCCTTGCCCGAGCGCTTATCGACCATGAAATTGTAAACCGAGCCGAGCTTGTTGCCTTGCGCGTCATAGACCGCAGTGCCCTCAACCTTGTTGGAGGCGATCAGGCGATCGGTTTCGTCGGTCGCTACGTTGTTGTCTGCCATTTCCCTTGCCTTTCCTTTGGATGAGCGATGCAGTGTTTGAGGAGAAGGGCGCTCCTTGATGGGAGCGCCCGCCAAACTCTCACTTCTTATCGTTTTCCGACTGGCTGCCCGTGCTGCCGGCGCTGCCCGTCCCCAATGCTGTGCTACCGCTCGCCCCGGAGCTTGATCCAGTCGTTCCGGTCGTTGCGGTTGAGCCCGTAGTTCCGGTTGAGCCGGTTGCGGTGCCGGAAGCCTGCTGGACGCGAAGGTTGTTCTGGACGTGCTTCACGCCTGAAAGGTCCTCCACGCAATCTTCCGCGTGCCGCTTGAGCTGTCGATCACTGACGGTACCGGAAAGCGTGACTTCGCCGTCCGATACCTTGACCTCGATATCGGACGCATCGATGCGCGGATCGTCGCTCAGCCGATCGCAAACATCTTCGCGAATGCGGTCGTCGGAACGAGTGTAGCCCTTTGGCCCCCGGCCCCGATGCTCATCCATGCGACGACGGCGTTCGGCATCGTCATCGCCGAACCACGAGCGGACTTCATCGCCCGCCCTGTCCCACATTCCCCGGTCCTCGCCGCGACCATAATCACGGCCAGAACCGCCGCCACGGCTGTAATCGCCGCCGTAGCTGCCACCGAATTGCGATCCGCCATAGCGAGAGCCGCCATAGTTCCTGCCGATGCGGCCATAATCGCCCTGACCGTATCCGCCACCTTGACCATAGCCGCCCTGGCCGTAGCCGCTCTGCCCAGATCCCTGCCCGTACCCACCGGACCGGCCATAGCCGCCGCTCTGACCGCCCAGATAGCGATCCTCACCATAGCCGCGACCGCTGCCGTAACGATCCTGATCCTGATCCCAGCGGTTCTGGCTGCTGGACGATCCGTAGCCGCCAGAGCTGCCTTCACGATAACGGTCTTGGCCAAAGCCGCCTTGACCGCTGCCATAGGAACGATCGCGATCGTTCTCCCCGCCCATCATCCCGGTGTAACTGCGATCCTGGCCGCTGCGTCCGCCACCATAGTCGCGATCCTGATCCTGATCCCGATCCCGATCATAGCCGCGATCCCGATCGCTGCCGTAACGATTATCCGCCATGTCACTCTCCTGCTATTTTTGTGGCAAGACCGCACCGGACGCACAGCCCGCATTTGCGAAACAGGCGCGTTTTCATACAGTTCCCCCCGATGAGCCAAACGGCGGCAGAATGCCGGTTAGCGGTGGGGCCGAGGGGCTTATGAGTGAGCCGAACTGGATGGGAGATGTCAGGATGCCAGAAGAAACAGCCGAATATCATGAGCAGCGCGCCAGGCAGGAAGCGGAGGCAGCCGAGGCGGCCGACAGCCCGGAGGCGGTGATGGCCCATCGCCGGCTCGCAACGGAACATGAGGAGCGCGCTAAGGCGCTACGGTCCGGCTTGGAGGAGGAGGCTGGTGCCAGCGTGAAGCGTTCGCGGGAGAAGCTCACGCTCGGCCATGTCGGGCGTCGGAAGGACAGTTAACCAACTTTGGCGAGCCCGGTGCGTTCATCGAACGACGCGCCGGAAGGCGCTGTTTCGATTTCGCGCGGGAGTGCATGATGAAAGACTCGGCCAAACGGCCGGCAGCACATGGTGGACGTGCGGATTGCGCGCCGCGGGGTGCGTGACGAGCGCGTTCTGAATGCGATGCGGACGGTGCCTCGCGAGCGGTTCGTCAGCGAGGCGATGGCCGAGTTCGCTTATGAGGATTCCCCGCTGCCGATCGAGGAAGGGCAGACCATCTCCCAACCTTACATCGTCGCCGCCATGATCGAGGCGGCGGAGATCGCGCCAGGGGACCGGGTGCTGGAGGTCGGCGCGGGCTCAGGTTACGCCGCGGCCGTGATCGGTCAGATCGCCGGCGAGGTCTATGCGATCGAGCGGCACGATGCGCTGGGAAGGATGGCGCAAGAGAGGTTCGAGGCACTTGGCTACAAGAACATTACGCTGCGCGTCGGCGACGGAACCAGGGGGTGGCCCGATGCAGGGCCGTTCGATGCGATCCTCGTCGCCGCTGGCGGACCCGAGGTGCCCCAGGCACTCAAGGCGCAGCTCGCGGTGGATGGCCGACTGGTGATTCCGGTTGGCGAATATGGCGACCAGAAGCTCTGCAAGGTCACGCGGTGCAGCGAGGACCGCTACAGCGAAGAGAGTCTGGGCGCGGTCACTTTCGTGCCGCTGATCGGAGAGCAGGGCTGGTCCGAGGATGGGCGCCGCTCGGCGAGCAACCACGTCCCCGGCACGTCGCGCAAGCAGACGCTTCCCGAGATGATCTCCGATGCAGCCGAGAATCTGCCGGCATTCGACGACCCGGCGTTCGTGCGATTGTTCGATCGCTTTGCCGATCGACGCGTCGTGTTGCTGGGTGAAGCGAGCCACGGCACGTCCGAATTTTATCAGGCGCGTGCAGCCATCACTCGTCACCTGATCGAGCAGCACGGCTTCACCATCGTCGCTGTGGAAGCGGACTGGCCGGACGCCGCAACGGTGGATCACTATGTCCGGCATCGGCCCGCCCAGAAGGCGGCCGAAGCGCCCTTTCAACGCTTCCCGACCTGGATGTGGCGCAACACCGACATTGCCGCGCTGATCGAATGGATGCGATCCCGTAACGAAGCTGTAAGCGAGAAGGATGCTCGCGCCGGCTTCTACGGCCTCGATATCTACAATATGTCCGGGTCGATCGCGGCGGTGCTCGGCTATCTCGACCGGGTGGACCCGGAAGCGGCCAAGGTCGCGCGCGAGCGCTACGGCTGTCTGACGCCTTGGCAGAAGGACCCGGCCACCTATGGCCGCGCGACCCTCAGCCGCGGCTATGCCGAGTGCGAAGAGGCCGTGATCGAGCAGTGCCGCGAGCTGCTGGCGAAGCGCCTCGATTATGCCCGAGAGGATGGTGACGACTTTCTCGACGCGGCACAGAACGCGCGTCTCGTAGCATCGGCCGAGCGCTACTATCGGATCATGTATTATGGCGGGGCCGAGAGCTGGAATCTCCGCGACACCCACATGTTTGAGACGCTCGAGAATTTGCTGGAGGCAAAGGGGCCGAACGCAAAAGCGATCGTATGGGCGCACAACAGCCATATCGGTGACGCGCGCCATACCGACATGGGCGTGACCCGGGACGAGCTGAACATCGGCCAACTCTGCCGCGAGAAGTTCGGGCGCGATGCCGCGCTGATCGGCTTCGGCACCCACACCGGCACCGTCGCAGCCGCGACCGACTGGGACGGCGACATGGAGGTCAAGCGCGTGCTGCCCTCGCGCCGCGACAGCTATGAGCGGCTGTGTCATGACAGCGGCAAGGAGCGCTTCCTGCTCGATCTATCACCCGGCAAACACGAGGCACTGCGCCGGCGTCTGTCCGAGCCGCGGCTGGAGCGCTTCATCGGCGTGATCTATCGGCCGGACACCGAGCTATGGAGCCATTACAGCCAGGCTGTCCTGCCCGAGCAATTCGATGCTTATGTCTGGTTCGACGAGACACAGGCCGTGACACCGCTCGGTCCCGAACATCATCGCGGTATGCCCGAAACTTACCCGTTCGGAGAGTGACGATGCCGGAGCTGGCCGCCGGTAGCTGGCAGGCGATTGCGGTTAGGTTGGGCCTCGCGACCATCGTCGGCCTGGCCTTGGGCTTTGAACGCGAGTGGCGGGGTCACGATGCCGGAC
>NZ_LSJO01000511.1:0-1085 GCF_001556735.1 Sphingomonas sp. CCH9-F2
CGGCCGTATCGACGCGTCGCAGCCGCAGCGCCAGCGCGCGCCCGCCATCGACGAAGCGCCCGCCCGCCACCACCATCGGCTGCGCCAGGTCCAGCACGATGCGCGCGCCGTCCTGCCCGCGCCGCGCCATCCGCACGGTCGCACCCGCCGCCGACGATGATGCGGCCGGCTGCGCGCCGTCGACGTCGATCGCGATCCGGTCCGGTCCGGGCAGGACGAAGCTGGCCGCGCGCGCCACCGCCGCGTCGAAGCGGATGGTGACGCCGTCCGTGCCGACATCGACACGCTCGACCGTCGCCGCCAGCGCGGGCGCGCCGGGGAACAGGCCCAGCAACAGGACGGCAAGCAACGACACGCCGCCTCCATGCCGCCACCGTCCCCATGCGGTCCAGCGAAAAGCCCGCTGCCTGTCGATCCTCGCCGTGCGCTGCATCATGCCGGCGGTGTAGGCAGCGCGCTTTCAAGCCGCGGTTGCCGTGCGCGGTTAACGCCATGTTCGGAAAGAGATTGCCGCCGCCTTTGCCATGTCGCCGGCCGAAACGTGCCGGTTGATGCGCGCGCGCGGCAATGCTACCCCGTCATTTCGGGGAAAGGAGCGTGCCTGGCGCGCAACTTGCTCCCCGAACTAACTGCCCGCCCGGCATGTCGCCGGCACCGGGCCATCAGGTTGACGCTCGCAATGCCGTATTCCGCCCGACCGCTGTTCCGACCGGCCCCTGCCGGCGGTGACGGTACGGTCGCGGCCTTCGTCGGTCCCCGGCACGTCCGGGACCTGCGGCCAGCGACAGCAGCACCCATCACCATCCGCGCCGCCGCCCCCTTCGGGCGGGCGGCCGCGCCTTATCGTCGCGCCGCGGCGCCCCATGCGGGCAGGCCGGGCGCGTGGAGACCGTTCAATGACCACGCGCATGCTGATCGACGCACGCCACCGGGAAGAGACCCGGGTGGCCGTCGTCAAGAGTAACCGGATCGAGGAATTCGATTTCGAAAGTGCCGAGCGCAAGCAGCTCAAGGGCAATATCTATCTGGCCAAGGTGACGCGCGTCGAGCCGTCGCTGCAGGCCGCTTTCGTCGATTACGGCGGC
>NZ_LSJO01000512.1:0-5524 GCF_001556735.1 Sphingomonas sp. CCH9-F2
GTATGGAATGTCCCCGATTCACAGATCACCCCCCATGGAGCTGCCGCCCCAGCGCGCGCAGGGCGGCAGCTCCATGGGGGGTGATCTGTGAATCGGGGACATTCCATACCGGCCACGGCGCGCCGGTGCGCGTGCCATCCGGCACTTCGCCCCGCAGCGGCGCGCGCACACCATGCCGCATCAGCAGGACGATGCGCATCACGGGCGGGGGGACTACCGCCGGCGCGGGCCGGGACATGGCCGGCGCTGCGGGAAGCGTGGCGATACAGGCGGTCAGCGCGATGGCGCGTATGCGATGTGACATGACCATGCCGCCCGATAGACCAACATTGCGTAGCGGCCGTGACATTCGCGCAAGACGCCGATGCCGATTCGGGATTGTCCTGCCGGAAACCGTCTTACGCATACCTTAAATTCGAAACGGGTGCGTAATAATCGACTGCTAGCGGCACGATCACATGACGAGGGGGTCGCCGGGGGGCTTCGCCAACCGATCTCACCAGCCGTCTTGATCATGGGTCATGCACCAAAGGGGAAATCCGTTGTACAGAAGCCTTGACTGGCGTTTTGCACGCCTGTTCGGCAGCACTGCGCTCGTGCTTGCCATGCAAAGCCCCGCCTTCGCCGCGACGCGCGCAGGACCGTCGGACACCACCGCCGCGACGATCGATGCCGCAGCGATTGCGCCGGACACCGACGACGGCAAGGAGACGGGCAATACCGACATCGTCATCGACGGCAAGTTGCGCGCCCGCCGCCAGGCGCAGACCGACCAGCTCGCGAGCGGATCCCTCGCCACGATCGTGTCCGGCGAGGAACTGCGCGCGCAGCCGCAACAGAATCTCGCCGATCTGCTGACCCGCCTGCCGGGCGTCAGCTCCTCGGTGGATCAGGGATATAACGCCGCGGCGACCGGCGAGGCGCAATATGTAACGATCCGCGGCCTGGATTCGAGCTATAACGCCTATCAGTTCGATGGCGTCCGCATCGCGCAGACCAACGCGAACAATCGCGCCATTTCGATGAACCTGTTGTCGCCCTTCGCGCTGGCCGAGGTGCGGGTCGACAAGGCGCCGACCGCCGCGCAGGATGGCGATGCCATCGCCGGCGTCCTGGATTTTCGCACAGCATCGCCGTTCAGCCTGCCGAACCATTATCTCCAGGTCCGCGCGCAGGGGCAGGTCAACGGTCGCGCCGCCGCGCGCGACCAGGATTATCTGGGTGGCACCGCCCAGGTCGAAACGGCACAGCAGTTCGGCGATTTCGGCATCTATGCCTCCGCCTATTACGGCCAGAAGAACGTGTATGGCGAAGCCGTGACCATGCACAAAGACTATATCAAATATAACAAGAATATTCCGGGCGACATCCGCGACAATCTGGACAATGCCTTCGGTCGCGGCGTGGCCTGGAACGTCTATCAGAACGACATCAAGCGTTTCGGCGGCACCGTGAACCTTGAGTGGAGGAGTGATGCGCTCAACCTCTATTCGCGCACGACCTATGGCGAATATCGATTGAAGAGCTGGATGGATCAGACCGCGATCCGCGTCGTCGGCCTGTCCTCGGGGCAGGTCAATCCGAACCCCGGCGGCGGGGATTATAATGCGGACGGCTATGCGGCGATCTACGGCACCGGCGCCAGCAACTACTTCCGTACCGAACACAGCAATCAGCGCCTCGTCACCAGCAAGCTGGGCGGCGACCTGCGTCTGAGCGACAAGGCAGTGGTCGATTTCTACGGTGCCTATTCGCGCGGCAAGACCGAATACCCCTTCCGCCTTCAGGCGAAGTACCAGACGCCGGCCTACATCGGCGGCACCAACACCGGCACGGCATCCTTTCGCCTGGTGACGAGGGCCGCCGATCCGATCGCTCCGCATGTTGTGCTCGATTCCGCAGCGAACAGCTATCTGACCAATTTCGCCAATTTCCAGGAAGTCTATTCGATCGTCCAGTTCGAGCATGTGACCGAGGCCAAGGGCGAAGGCGCGGTGAACTTCACCTATACGTTGGCGGACGAAGGGCTTTCGGCGATCCGGGCCGGACTGAAGTATGAATCGGCGGACCGGGATTCCAATGGCATCAACGAAGCGCTGGAATATGACTTCTCGGGCGCGAACATCCCCACCCTGGACAAGGCTCCCGGCACGCGCGTCAACGATTTCATGCATGGCGGCGCGCAGATCCCGCTCTACATCTACGACCATGACTATATCGAGGGGCAGGCGCGGCAATTGTCGCTCAGCAAGCTGGCCACCGTCGATCCCAACGTGCTCAACCAGCAGAAGCAGGATGGTACGGAACAGCGCTTCAGCGCCTACCTGCTCGCCAATCTGAAATTCGGCGGCCTGGAAATCGTGCCGGGCGTGCGGTTCGAACGCAACCGGTTCGAAGCGACCTATTGGCAGACGGAGTCGGACAAGAGTGGTTCCGTGGGGCACTTCGCGACCAGCACGAAAAGCTATGACCAATGGCTGCCGAGCCTGATCGCCTCCTACCGCCCCAGCGATACGATGGTCTACCGCGCGTCGGTGCGCAAAAGCTATACGCGGCCGCCCTTCGGACTGCTCGTCGGCCCGACGACGATCGCATATGATACGCAGTTGATCGACAACAAGCCGGTGCGCAAGATCGTCGGGATGACCGTCCCGAACCCGGACCTGAAGGCGACGGAAGCCTGGAATGTCGACGGATCGGTCGAATTCGCCGGGGCGGGGTCCGACTTCTTCTCGACCGCGCTCTATTACAAGCGGTTGAGCAATGTGTGGTTCGCGACATCGACCGATACGACGCTGGTCGGCATTTCGAAGCCGGGCGACGACGCCGTCGTCCTGTCGTCGAACGATTCGAGCGGCAAGGGGACGGTGTACGGGATCGAAGTCTTCGCCCGTTACGGCCTGAAGAACTTGCCGGGGCTGCTCGACGGGCTGGGCATTCAGGCGAACCTGACGCTGCAGCGCGCCGACGCGACCATTCCGATCACGAACAATCTCCGCGCCAAGCGACGGATGCCGAACGCGCCGCAAGTGATGTTCAACGCCGAACTCTATTACGATCACGGGCCGGTCTCGGCATGGGTCAGCTATAATTACACGGGCAACAAGCTGATCGACGTTCGTACCCCGCAACCCGACACCTATCTGCAACCGACGTCCCTCTTGAACCTGTCGGCCACCTATACAATCGGCAAGCGGCTCACCGTCGGCGCGTCGTTGCAGAATCTGCTGAACGCGTCGAACTATTGGGCGACCTATGGTGAAAAGCAGACGCTGCTGTCGGTCGACCGTTCGGGCGGCTATATCGAAACCGGCCGCACCTATCTGCTCAACCTGGCCTACCGGATGTAATCGGACGGTCCTGTGACCCGCCCGGGGGCGGTCGGCGCAATGCCGGCCGCCCCTTTTTATGCCGGGGGTCAGTGCGCGCACCGTGGGGCGGTGACGGGATCGCAGTCATGCCACCCGCCCGGCAAGGCCGCGCGATAGCCGAAGTTGGCCGGATCGGGGGCGCCGTCATAATAATCGGTGCTGACGAACTGCGCGCCCGACGCGATCGCCGCGTCGAGCCGACTGCGGTCCTTCGCCCGTGCTTCGCGCGTGTCGGCATCGGCACGGGTACGCACCAGGAAGCCCGCCGATACCAGCTGGCGAATATGCGCGCCTTCCCGGCGCGCGTCCTGAATGTTGAAGACCGACGCTTCCGGGGCATCCTCGGGATAATATCCGAACATCAACCGTCCGCGCAGCGAAGGATGCCCGGTGCGGTACAGGTCTTCATAGGCGTCCGAACCATCCAGCACGAACAGGAACCGGCCCCGCGCATCCGCCAGGCGCGGCCAGCGATGCGCACGGATCGCGGCGGCAAGCGTGGCATCGAGACCGCGCACCGCATCGGGCGTGATGATGTGGTCGCGCCCGATCACCGCCGCCAGATCGGCGTCGAGTGCGTCGAGCCCGGCCGCATCGAAGCGCGCGGCATGCGGCCACCGACCGGGGGCGGGTTCAAATGCCGCTGCATTGACCAGCACCGTGATCGGCAGATGGTCGGGATGGGCATCCGACCAGCGCCGCAACGTGTCGAGACAGGCGCGGAAGGTCAGGCAATGGCTGGCGACATCGAGGCCCGCGATATGCAATACCTTGGCTCCCGGCGCGGTCATCGCGGCGCGGGATTCCGGCGTCGTCATCAGATAGGGTTCGGCATAAAGGCCTCCGACCGGATCGGGCGCGACGTCGATCTCGATCTGCCGCAGCCCCAGCGTCAGCTGCGTCTCCAGCGAAGGATGGCCATAAGCCAACGCTTCCCACTCCGCGGGGGCAAGCGCGCGAATGCGCGCCTCCGCCGCCGCATCGGGATAGGGCTTGTAGCTATTGTGCGATCCCAGAACGCGCATCTGGTCGATACGAAGCGACGCCGGCAGGCCCTCGACGGTCGCGGCGTGCGGCGCGGACCGCGCCCCAAGCATGAGCGGCATGGCAAACAGCAGCGCCAGAAGCTGGCGGCCGCGATGCTTCACACGCGCCGAACCGGCTGAAACGGTCATATCCATGCAACTCCCTGAACGTGGTGGCTCGGCACCCGGGATGTCGCATGCGTATAACCCCTTGATGACGGCGATCGCCCCGCTCGACGCCTACGCCATGCGAACAGCGCGGACGGCGATATCGGCATGCCGGTCGTACATTCCCGCTGAACCCGGCAGATGGTCCGGACACCGATTTTCGGCCCGGACCCGAAGGTCCCGACAGCGCCACCGCGACCGGCGCCTCTCGCATGACGGCCCTCCCGTGCGGGGAAAAGGCGCCACCACCGCACCGGTTGCGTGGCGCGGCGTCAATGCGCCGCCAGCCACGCCGCCACTTGCGCCGCGATCGGCGCGAACACGCGGTCGTCGTCCGTCGCCGCGGGCGGCTGCCCTGCGTCCGATGCGGTGCGGATCGCGATGTCGAGCGGCACGCGTCCCAGGAACGCGATCCCCGCCTCCGCCGCTGCCGCCTCCGCGCCGCCGCGCCCGAACGGGTCCGACACCTCGCCGCAATGCGGGCAGGCATAGCCGGCCATGTTCTCGACCAGCCCGATGATCGGCACGCCGGCCTTCTGGAACAGGTCGATCGCGCGGCGCGCGTCGATCAGCGCCAGGTCCTGCGGCGTCGATACGATCACCGCACCGGCCGGGCGATGTTTCTGCACCATCGTCAGCTGGACGTCGCCGGTACCCGGCGGCAGGTCGACCACCAGCGTATCGGTAGCGCCCCAGTCGGCATCGACCAGCTGGCCCAGCGCACCCGCGGTCATCGGCCCGCGCCACGCGATCGCGCGGCCCGGCTCCACCAGCTGCCCCATCGACAGCAGCGGCACGCCATAGGGCGTCGCGACCGGCAGCAGCACCTTGTCGCGCGCCTGCGGCCGGGTGCCCTCCACCGCCATCAGCCGCGGCTGCGACGGGCCGTAGATATCCGCATCGACCAGCCCGGTGCGCCGCCCGGCGCGCGCCAGCGCGATCGCCAGATTGGCGGACAGC
>NZ_LSJO01000513.1:0-1845 GCF_001556735.1 Sphingomonas sp. CCH9-F2
CCCCCAGGATCGTCGCGACGACACCCACCGCGCCCACCAGCAGCGCATATTCTATCGCCTGCGCCGCCAGCACCTGTCGCCGGGTGGCGCCCAGCACCTTCAGCAGCACCGCGTCATAGCTGCGCGCCGCGCGCGCCGCCGCGATCGCGCCCAGCAGCACCGCGATCCCGGATAGGACCGCGACGCTCGCCGCGGCGGTGATCGCCGCCGCCATCTGGCGCACCACGTCTTGCACCTGGGCCAGCACTGATCCCACCTCGATCACCGATGTGGAGGGGAAGCGCGGCAGCAGGGCGGCGGTGACGCGCTGTGCCTTCGCCGCGGGCATGTCGATCGTCGCCGCCAGATTGTGCGGCACGTCGCGTAGCGCGCCGGGGGAAAAGACCATGACGAAGTTGAAGCCCAGCGTCTCCCACGCGATCCGCCGGAACGACGCGATGCGCGCGGTACGTTCCATCCCCAGCACCGACACGGTCAGCGGGTCGCCGATCTTCAGGTCCAGCGCCTCCGCCAGCCGCTCGTCGACCGACACCAGGCTCTCGCCCGCCTCCTGCGCGGACCACCATCGTCCCGCGCTCAGCGTGCTGCCCGCCGGCAGCGTGGCGGAAAAGGTCAGCCCGCGCTCGCCGCGCAGCGCCCATGCGCCCTCCGGGATGGTCGCCAGATCGGCGACGCGCGTGGTGCCGTAGCCGGTGATCGTGCCGCGCATCAGCGGCACGGTGGCGATCGTCGCGCCCGGCGCGATCGCGGTGACGGTGCGGCGGAATTCGGCTTCGCGCTCGGGCGGCACGTCCAGCGCGAACAGTGCGGGCGCGCGTTCCGGCACCGAACGGCGGATGTTGCCGTCGATGCTGGTGCGGATCGTCGCCAGCAGGACGAACAGCGTCAGCCCCAGTCCCAGCGCGACAACCAGCGACACGGTCCGCGATCCGGGGCGATGCAGCGCCGACAGCGCCAGCCGCGCCAGCGGACGGCGCGGGCGCGGGGCGCGCGCGGCGGCGGCGCGGATCAGCGCGCCGATCGCCACCAGCATCGCCAGCGCCCCCGCGGTCGCGCCCAGGAAGGCGGCGGTGAAGCCCGGCCGCGCGCTGGTCAGCAGCGCCAGCACCGGCACCGGCAGCCCCGCCGCCAGTCCCCAGGCGATGCCGCGCCAGCCGCCGCCGCCGCGCGTGTCCAGCGCGCCGCGCAGTAGCGCCGCCGCCGGCACGCGCCCCGCCGCGACCAGCGGGCGCGCGCAGAAGGCGAGCGCGATCAGCAGGCCGTATCCCGCCGCCAGCGCCAGCGGTCCCGGCTGGACGGTCAGCCCCGGCGCGACCGGCAGCACCCCGCTGATCGCGATCCCGGCCAGCGGCACCGCGGCGATCCCCGCGATCAGCCCCAGCCCGATCCCCACCGCCGACACCGCCAGCAGCTGCAGCAGGTAGATGCGCGCCACCATCCCGGATGTCGCGCCCAGGATCTTCAGCGTGGCGATCGTGTCGCGCCGCGCCTCCAGGTACGAACTGACGCCGTTGCCGATGCCGATCCCGGCGATCACCAGCGCCGCCAGCCCGACCAGCGTCAGGAAATCGCCCATCCGCGCGACGAAGCGGCTGGCCCCCGGCGACGCGCGGTCGCGGGTCTTGGTCTCCCATCCGGCGGTGTCGAACCGACGTTCGAACCGCTCGGCGATCGCCGCCGGGGCGCCCTTCGCGGCGATCCGGTAGCGTGTCGCATACAGGCTGCCCGGCTGGATCAGCCCGGTGCGGTCCAGCCCGGCGCGCGAGACGATCGCGACCGGGCCGAGCGTGAAGCCCTCGCCCAGCCGGTCCGGCTCGTCGGCGATGATCCCGCCGATGCGGAAGG
>NZ_LSJO01000514.1:0-842 GCF_001556735.1 Sphingomonas sp. CCH9-F2
AGCCGCCGCTGCCGGTCGACGGACGGATCGTCGGCGTAGGGATGGATCACGGTCGCCGAGGTTCGAGCTGTGCGGTCCCGCGACCCGGCCGGCGCGCGCGAATGCGGCAGTATGGACGCCGGAACCCATCCGGCATGACGGGAGGGTCATCGCGCCAGTCATGGCATCGTCGGCAGATGACGGTGCGCATGGAGACAAACGCCGCAGGCAAGAACGACAACGGCCCGCCCGGCGGGTGCCGGACGGGCCGTCGTTCGATCAACGTCGGTCAGGAAGCGATCAGCTGCCCGATTCGAGGTTCACTGCCGCATATTTGCCGCGACGATCGACCTCGATCTCGAAGCTGAGGCGGTCGCCCTCGTTCAGGGTCGGCATCCCCGCACGCTCGACGGCGGAGATGTGGACGAACGCATCAGGCTGCCCGTCGTCGCGCTGGATAAAGCCGAAGCCCTTCATCGCATTGAAGAACTTGACCGTGCCGGTCGCCTTCTCACCGGTCAGCTGACGCTGTGGGGCACCACCGGCACCGCCGGCGCGCGGACCACGATCGCCGCCGCCGAAGCCGCCGTCGCGGGGCGCGCGTTCCTGCACCGCCATCGGCTCGCCGTCGATCTTGAGATCGGTGGCCGAGATGCGGCCGCCGCGATCGACCAAGGTGAAGCCGAGCGGCTGCCCCTCGGCCAGGCCGGTCAGGCCGGCCTGCTCCACGGCGGAAATGTGGACGAACACGTCCTCACCACCGTCGTCGCGGACAATGAAGCCGAAGCCCTTCTGGCCGTTGAAGAACTTGACCACGCCGGTGCCTTCGCCGACGACCTGCGGGGGCATCCCGCGGCCACCGC
>NZ_LSJO01000515.1:0-836 GCF_001556735.1 Sphingomonas sp. CCH9-F2
CTGGTCAACAAAGGATACCCTCGCGTCGAAGGCCGGGCAGCAGCTAAGCCACAAGCGTCGGCGCATGTCTCAAGCATGTTCTCAACACCCGGCTTTCGCCCGCGAGCGCTCACGGTTGTGGGTCAGACGGGCATGCTCGACAGGTACAGCGCTAGGGACTGTAGGAAGGCGGTCTCCGCAAGTCGCCAATGGCGGCGCGGATGATCGGCGGCTTTCTCCGACCCGCCACCATTCCCCGGCTGGACGAGGATGATCCGCTGCCGCCGGAGGACCGCGTCGTTCGCCCCTCCCTGGCCCTGGACGATCTCTATCGTGTCCATGGGCCGCGGCTGCTACGCTATTTCTCCCGTCGCGCCGACCGGCAGGATGCCGGCGACCTCGTGCACGAGAGTTTCGTCCGTTTCGCGAACTCCGATGCCTGCCGCGAGCGGGCCATCGAATGCCCCGAGGCCTATCTCAACCAGATCGCCACGAACCTGCTGCGCGACCGCGCCAAGTCGGCCGTGCAGCGATCGCTCGCAAGCCATGTCGCGGCGGACGAAGTTCCCCTGGCCGGACCCGATCTGGTCGCGGCTCTCGAAGCGCGGGACAAGCTCAACCGGCTCCAGACCGCGTTGATGCGCCTGAAACCGAAGACCCGCGAGATATTCCTCGCTCACCGCCTCGACGGATTGAGCTACAAGCAGATCGCGGAGCGATCCGGCTTGAGCGTAAAAGGCGTCGAGTGGCACATGACGAAGGCAATTGATCATCTCGATCGAGTCCTGAGACGCTGATGGAGCAGCGAAGGATGGACCCCGGCGCGCCCGAGGCGGTGCGCGAGCAGGCGATCGCCT
>NZ_LSJO01000516.1:0-3365 GCF_001556735.1 Sphingomonas sp. CCH9-F2
CGCCCCCGCCGCGCCGCTCGCCGCCGCGCGGGAGCGAATCGCCGGACTGTCGCGCGCGCAACATGCCGTGCTGCTGGCGCTGGCGGACGGGCGATCGAACAAGCAGATCGCCTATGACCTGTCGGTGACCGAGGCGACGGTGAAGGCGCATCTGACCGCGGTGTTCCGCAAGCTGAGGGTGACGAACCGCACGCAGGCGCTGCTGGCGATCCGCCCGCTGCTGGAAGACCCCGCGTCGGGGCAGGGGGGGTGAAGCAGGCGCCCGCCGCGATGCGTCGGCCCAGCGCGCGCGCCTTCATCGCGGTGACCGTGGCCATCCCGCTGGCGTTCGGGCTGCTGACGCTGGGATTGTGGAACGAATTCCAGCGATCGGAATCGCTACGTCGCGCCGCGGCGGATTCGTTCGACCGCCGGATCGCGGCGGTGGCGCTTCTGTCGGAACTGAAGGATGCCGAAACCGCGCAGCGGGGCTTCATCCTGACCGGCGACGAGACGTTCCTAGAACCCTATGCGCCGTCGCGGCGCGAGATCATCGACTACCTGCACCGGATGGATAGGCCGGAGCAGCACGGCGCGGACCCATGGATGCACACGCTGCACATCCTGGTCGAAAGCAAATTCGAGGAACTGGACCGCACGATCGCGCTGGTCCGCGCCGGCCGCGAGGATCAGGCGCGCGCGATCGTTCGCGAGGGGGCCGGCAAACGGGTGATGGACCGGTTGCGCGATGTGGTGGCCACGATAGTGCGCGACGACCGCGCCGTCGCCGATGCGGCGTTGCAACGCTTCCTTGCCCAGCGCCAGCGGCTTGCGCGCGGAATCCTGGGCAGCGTTGTGGTGTTGACGCTGTTGTCGCTGGCGGTGCTGGCGATGATCTGGCGCGCGCGCGTGCAGCGCCATGCCGCGCTGGTCCGCGCGGTCGACGCGGCCGAGCGCAACGCCACCATCTTCGACGCGACGATCGACGCGCTGCTGATCCTGAACCCCAGCGGCACCGTGGAGATGATGAACCCGGCCGCGACGCGGATGCTGGGATACGAGCCGGGCGAGCTGGAACGGCGCGACATTGCCACGGTGATCGACATCGCGCCGGGCAGCGGCAGTTTCCACAGCCGGGTCGGGCTGATCGACGGCAGGCTGCGACGGCCGTTCCTGACCGATCGTACCGCGCATCACCGCGACGGCCGCGGCATTGCGGTCGACGTCGCGCTGGGGGTGATGGACCTGCCGCGCGGCCGGCACGTGAT
The DNA here is from genome assembly GCF_001556735.1 of Sphingomonas sp. CCH9-F2. Lineage (NCBI taxonomy): Bacteria > Pseudomonadati > Pseudomonadota > Alphaproteobacteria > Sphingomonadales > Sphingomonadaceae > Sphingomonas > Sphingomonas sp. CCH9-F2. The sequence goes on from NZ_LSJO01000516.1 coordinate 1,248, forward strand.
CGTGTCGTTGCGCGACGTGTCCGAGCGCAAGCGCCTGGAGCAGGTGAAGGACGACCTGATTTCCACCGTCAGCCACGAACTGCGCACGCCGCTGACCTCGGTGATCGGATCGCTGGGGCTGTTGCGCGCGGGGACGAGCGGCACGCTTCCGCCCCAGGCGCAGCGCCTGGTCGATATCGCGGAGAACAATTCGCGGCGGCTGATCCGCCTCATCAACGATATGCTGGATATCGACCGGATCGAAACCGAGCGGCTGCGGCTGGCGAGCGAGCGGATCGACCTGCGCGACGTGATGCAGCGGGCGTGCATCGGCAGCGAGGGGCTGGCGCGCGAGCGTCATATCCGGCTGAACTGCGCCGAGGTGCCGGCGCCGGTGCCGGTGATCGGCGACGCCGACCGGCTGCTGCAGGTGGTGACGAACCTGTTGTCGAACGCGACGCGCGTGTCGCCGGAGGGTGCCGCGGTCGACATCGCGGTCGCGCTGACGCCGGATGGCGCCGACGGCGGGGTGCGCGCGATCCTGACCGTCGAGGATCGCGGGCCGGGGATCGCACCGGCGTTTCGCGAGCGCATCTTCGGCCGTTTCGAGCGGGCCGATGCGCGCGATACCGCGACCGGCGCGGGACTGGGGCTGGCGATCTCGCGCGAGATCGTGCGGCGGCACGGCGGCGATATCCGGTTCGAGGATCGCGACGGGGGCGGCACGCGGTTCGTGGTGGAATTGCCGCCCGCGCCGGCCGATGACGGCGCGGCCGATCCCGCCGCGCCGCGCATTCTGTTGTGCGAGGCCGACGATGCGGCCGCGGCGGCGCTGGCGCAGGTGATCGCGGTGGAGGGATGCGTGCAAGACCGCGTCGCCACGCTTGCCGAGGCGCTCGCGGCGATCCGCGGGCGGCGGTACGATGCGGCGCTGGTCGCGCTGGCGCTGCCGGGCGGGGGCGGCATCGAACTGGTACGGCAGGCGCGCGCCGACACGACGCTGGCCGCGCCGGCCGCGATCCTGGTCGCGCCCGAGGCGCGCGGGGACGAGCCGTTGCCGGCGTCGCTCGACGTCGTCGACTGGATCGACCGGCCCGGCGCGAACCGGCGGCTGACGGTGGCGCTGCGGACCGCGATCGCGCGGGCGGCGCGGCCGGTGCCGGTGATCCTGTGCCTGGACGACGATGCGGACATGCTGCAGGTCATGGCGGAGACGCTGGAGCCGGAGGTGCGCATCTGTCGCGCCGCCACGATCGACCAGGCGCGCGCGATCGTGGCCAGCGATCCGCCCGACGTGGCGGTGCTGGATCTTCACCTGCAGGGCGCGTCGGGGCTGGACCTGCTGCCCTATCTGGTCGACGCGCGCGGCATCGCGATCCCGGTGATCGTCCATTCGGCGCAGGACATCACCGACGATGCCGCCGCGCTGGTCGATGCGGTACTGGTCAAGTCGGGCGAATCGCTGGCCGATCTGAAGGCGACGGTCCGCCGGCTGGTGCGTGCGCGCGCCGCGGGTGCGGCCAGGGAGGCGGGTGGCGTGGGGCGAGCAGCCGAGGAGCAGGCGGGATGATACCGACCAGGATATTGTACGTCGACGACGATCCCGACATCCGCCACATCGTCGAACTGTCGCTGGCGCTGGACCCGTCGTTGCAGATCCGCGCCGCGGCATCGGGCGAGGAGGCGCTGGCGGTGATCGACGACGGCGCCCCGCCGCCGCAGGTCGTGCTGGTCGACATGATGATGCCGGGGATGGACGGGCTGGCGCTGCTGGAGCGATTGCGCGAACGGCCCGCGACCGCGACGGTGCCGGTGGTGTTCATGACCGCGCGCGGGCGACAGGCCGACCTGGACCGCTATCACGCGGCGGGCGCGGCGGGGGTGATCGTCAAGCCGTTCGACCCGCTGACGCTGGCCGACCGCATCCGCGGGTTGATGGCGGCTAGCGAATCCTGACGCGGTAGCGCAGCTGGAACGACGTATTGGTCGCGAACGTGCCCGACAGCGTCAGCCGGATCGCACGCACCCGCGCGTCATACCCCAGCGCATCGGCCACCGGCTGATAGCTCCAGCTCGACCCGTCGGAGAATTCGAGCCCGTCGCCGGCGGGCGCGGCGGCGGAATAGGACAGCGACAGGC
>NZ_LSJO01000517.1:0-2968 GCF_001556735.1 Sphingomonas sp. CCH9-F2
GCGCCGGTGCGGCTCGGCTTGCTGGCGGCGACCTTCGTCGCGATGCTGGCGCTGACCATGCTGGGGCCGATGATGACGATCACCGGCGCCGACCTGACGGGGGCGGGCAATTGGCAACGGCAAGCGGGCTATGTCGCGATCACCGTGCTGACGATGGTAGCGCTGCGCCCGCTGCACGACTGGCGACGTCTGCTGACCGTCCCGTTGCCGATCGCGCTGGCGCTGGCGTGGTGCCTGCTCAGCATCGCCTGGTCGATCGCGCCCGGCGTGGGGTTCCGCCGGCTTTTGCTGACCGCGATGGTGATCTGGTCGGTGTTCGCGGCGGTGCGGTGGCTGGGTTACGAGCGGACCGTCAACCTCACGCGCTGGGTGCTGCTGGTATCGCTGGTGCTCAGCTATATCGTCGTCTTCGCCTATCCCGAACTGGGCATCCACCAGGCGGACGAGGTGTATGACAAGAAGCTGATCGGCGACTGGCGCGGCATCTTCATGCACAAGAATACCGCCGGTGCGATCTGCGCCTTCGCGGTGCTGATGTTCGCGTTCGATCGCGGGCGAATGCCGCGCTGGCTGCAGATCGGGGCGGTCGCGCTGGCCGTCGGCTTCCTGGTGATGACGACGTCGCGCACCTCGCTGGGCGTGTGCGCGGGCGCGGCGGTGCTGGGTGCGCTGTTCACCTTCTACCATGCGCGCTACCGGCTGTTCCTGATCGGCACGATCATCGTCGCCCTTCTGATCGGCTCGATCTACATCAATATCTACAACGCGCCCTTCTCCTCCGTGCTCGACGATCGCACCGCCTTCACCGGGCGCACGCTGATCTGGGATGCGCTGATCCGCTATACGATCGACAACCCGCTGGGATCGGGGTTCGGATCGTTCTGGAACATCGGTAGCGCCAGCCCGATCTTCCAATATGCGCGCGGCTGGGTGATCACCGTGACGGAGGGGCATAACGGCTTCCTCGATCTGGCCGCGACGATCGGCATTCCGGGGCTGATCCTGGTCGTGGCGCTGGTGGTGGTGTGGCCGCTGGTGCGGCTGCTGGGCAGCGAGGCGGCATCGGGGCAGCGCGGCGCGATGCTGCTGGCGGTGATGGTGTTCTGCATCGCGCACAACGGCACCGAATCCAGCCTGATGGACCGCGACACCATCCTGCAGGTGATGCTGATGCTGACGATCGCGCTGATCTGGTCGGTGACGCGCGCGCCGCTGCGCCGCACGCCCGTGCGTCCGGCCTTCGCCGCCGATACGCCGCGCAAGCCGCGCACCTTCGGGGTGGAACAGGCATGAGCGCGCGACACCGGCTGCTCATCGTCGGCGGATCCAGCGACCATCCCGGCGGGGTAGAGGCGTTTTGCGATCGCGGCACCGCCGCGCTGGCGGCGCATACCGATCGCTGGACGGTCGAGCGCATCGCCGCCGACAGCGCCTATCTGTCGCGCGCAACGCTGCGCCGTTACCTGCGGCAGCTGGGGCGGCTGGTGGCGCATTGCCGGCGCGGGCGCCCCGATCTGGTGTGGGTGCAATATGTGAACCTGCCCGATCTCGGCTTCGTGCTGCTGGCGCGGGCGATGGGGCGGCGGGTGATGGTGACGCCGCATCTGGGATCGAACTGGCGCTCACAATCGCATCCGCTGCTGCGCCGGCTGAGCCAATGGGCGCTGGCGCGCGCGCAGCGGCTGGCGCTGATTTCCCGCACGCAGGAACTGGAGATCGCACTGCCCCCCGCGCTGCCGCGCTCGCTGATCCGCAACTTCCTGCCGCAATCGGTGCTGTCGAGCGTGCCGGCCGCCGGCGATACGATGCCCGACCGCCTGCAACTGATCCACTCGAGCCGCCTGTCGGAGGGCAAGGGCACGTTCCTGGTCGTGGAGGTCTGCGCGCTGCTGCGCGACCGCGGCGTCGCGTTCGATGCGCGGATCACCGGCGGCGCGGATGCCGAGACGATGGCGCGGCTCCACGCGCTGATCGCCGAACGCGGGCTGGAGGATCGCGTCAAGGTGCTGGGCCGCATCCCGGAGGAGGAACTGCTCGACCTGCTCGGCCGCTCCGACGTGCTGATCCATTTGTCGAAGATCGATTCCTATCCGCTGATCGTGCTGGAGGCGATGGCGTGCAGCACCGTGCCGCTGGTCATGGAACTGGCGGGCGCGCGCGACATGGTCGAAACCTATCGCGGCCATGTGGTCAGCGCCGCGACCCCGGTCGAGGAAGCCGCGGCGTGGCTGCAATCGCTCGACGTGCCGACGCTGCGCCGCGACCGTGCCGACGTCGCCGCGCCGGTGCGCGACGATTACGCCTGGTCGCGCGCTGCCGGCGCGCTGGAGGCGGCGCTGGACGCCACCGTCGCCGCGCTGCCCGGTGCCACAGGTGGAGCTGCGCTGGACGCACCCGACCGCCGCTGAGCCAGCCAGCGCGGCGCCGGGTCACGCACCGCTGCGTGGATCAGCCACAGCATCGCCACTCCGCGCACGATCGCCGCCGCGAGGATATCGCCCTGCGTCGCCGACGGCGACGCGCCCTCCATCCCGGCGAACATCCAGAATTCGGCAAAATAGGCGGCCACATCGCCCAGCAGGAACAGCGCCATCGGCCGCGCGCGCGTCCCCGTCAGCACCAGCAGCGGCCACAGCCACAGGTCGAACTGCGGGGAATAGACCTTGTTGGTCAAAAGGAACCACGCCAGCACGGGGGTGAACAGCAGCCACGGGTGCTTCCCGTGCTGCCGCCAGCCCGCCGCGACGATCGTCGTGGCGCCGCCGACAAACAGCACGAACGACCACAGGTTGCGCGTCGGGATATCGGTGACCCACCAGCCGAACTGCGTCATCAATTCCCACACGCTCGCCGCCGTACCCGCACGCTCGCTGGAAAAGGCGTAGAATTCGCGCCAGTTCTGGAACGCCAGCGCGGCGACGGGCAGGTTGACCGCGCCCCATGCCGCCATCGCGACCGCCACCAGCAC
>NZ_LSJO01000518.1:0-4821 GCF_001556735.1 Sphingomonas sp. CCH9-F2
CGCGCGCCGCCTCGACGCCCGCGTTCAGCGCCAGCAGGTTGGTCTGGAACGCGATGCCGTCGATCACCGCGATGATCTCGCTGATCTCCGCCGACGACGCCTCGATCCCGTGCATCGCCTCGACCGCGCGCCGCACCACCGATCCCGACGCCTCGGCATCCTCGCGCGTCGCGCTGACCACGCCGTTGGCGCGCGCCGCGCCGACCGCGGTCTCGCGCACGGTCTCGGTGATCTCGTGCATCGCGGCGGCGGTTTCCTCCAGGCTCGCGGCCTGCTGCTCGGTGCGCTGCGACAGATCGTCGGATGCCTGGCGGATGTCACCCGCGCCATTGGCGATATTGTCCGCGGTGGCGGTGACCGACACCATCGTCTGCCCCACCGCGTCCATCGCGCGGTTGAAATCGGCCTTCAGCTTGGCGAACGGCCCGGTCAGCTCGGCATCGATCCGCGCGGTCAGGTCGCCTTGCGCCAGCGCGTCCAGCCCCGAACCGACGCTGTCGACGATCAGCGTCGCCTGCGCTTCCTTCGCGGCCTCCGCGGCGACCAGCTGGTCGCGCAGCGTCGCGACGGAGCGGGTCAGGCCGCCGATCTCGTCGCGACGGTCGTCGCGGCTCAGCGCGACGTCCAGCTGCCCGGCCGCGATCCGGTCGATCGTGCCCGCCAGCGCGCCCAGCGGCTGCGACACCAGCCGCACCATCACCGCCAGCGTCGCCGCGACCAGCCCCAGCGCGGCCAGCACCGCCAGCGCGATCATCCAGCGCGCGGACGTATAGTCGGCGGCGGTCTCGGCCTTGGCCTTGTCCTCCTGCGCGTCGAAGATCCGGCGCAATGCGCGCAGGTCGGCGTCGATCGCCTTGGTCTGCTGGCGCGTCTCGACCAGCATCGCGGTCGCGGCATCGTCCTGGTTCGCACGCGACAGCGCCAGGACGCGCTCGTCGTTGCGATACACGATCGGCAGCTGCTCGCGGACGCTGTTGAGCGCGGCGATCGCCTCCGGCGCGGTCAGCATCGGCGCCAGGCTCGCGATGCCCTTGTCCAGCGTCGCCCGCGCATCGGCCACCGCGCGGTCGCGCTGCCCGTCTGCCGGGCCGCTCGCGATATGGCGATACAGGCTGAGCCGATAGCCGGTGAACGCGCCCTTCAGTTCGCCCAGCGCCACCGCCTTGGGCAGGCGATTGCCGGCGAACGTGGCGACCGCGTCGTTCATCACGCCCAGCTTGAGCAGCGACACGCCGCTCAACATCAGCATGATCGCGATACAGGCACCGAACGCCGCCGTGAGCTTCACCGAGAAGGACCAGTTCTTCATGTGCGCACCGCCAGAGATGAAAAAGACAGTTCTCTTCCGATGCGGTAACCGGGTTTCGTAAACACCGGCCTAACGCTGTCTCATCAGGTGCGCGTCACGATTCCCAGCGCGTGGCCGCCGTCGCATCGCCCGCGCGCGCCTCCACCCAGCGCGCGGCGCCGCCGACCGTCTCGCGCTTCCAGAACGGCGCATCGGTCTTCAGCCGGTCGATCAGATAGGCACAGGCCTCCAGCGCGGCGGCGCGGTGCGCGCTGACGGTGCCGACGAAGACGATCCGCTCGCCCGGCGTCATCGCGCCGACGCGGTGGACGATCGTCGCCGCCGCCAGCGGCCAGCGCGCGCACGCGCCCCGCGCCAGCTGCTCCAGCGCGCGCTCGGTGGCGCCGGGATAATGCTCCAGCTCCAGCGTCTCGACCCCGTCGTCGCCGCGCACCAGCCCGGTGAACGTCGCCACCGCGCCCGCCCCGTCGGTCTCCAGCCGCGCCAGTTCGGCGGCGACGTCGATCGGATCGTGGGAAACGGTGATGCGGATCATCCGCCCGTCACCGGGGGGAAGATCGCCACCTCGCGCGCGCCGGCGACCGGCGCGTCCAGCGCGACGAACGCCTGGTCGACCGCGGCGCGCAGCCGCGCCGGATCGGCGAAGGCGGCGCGATGCCCGTCGCTGCGCGTCGCCAGCCAATCGATCAGCGCGGCGACATCGGCCACGTCGGCGGGCGGCGTCACCTCTTCCTCGGCCACGCCCACCCGCTCGCGGACCCAGGCGAAATACAGGATCCTCACCGCGCTCAATCCATATGCTTCAGGCCGACGCGCAGGTAATCCCAGCCCGTCACCACCGTCAGCGCCGCCGCCCCCCACAGGCTGGCCAGGCTCGCGATCTTGATCCACGCCTCGCCCGGCAGCGCGCCGGACAGGATCAGACCGCCCAGCGCGACCATCTGCAGCGTGGTCTTCCACTTGGCCAGCTTCGACACCGGCAGCGACACCTGCAATCCCGCCAGGAACTCGCGCAGCCCGCTGACCGCGATCTCGCGCAGCAGGATGACCAGCGCGGCGATGATATGGATGCCGGTGATCGCCGCGACGTCATTGTGGCGCGTGCCCACCAGCATCAGGATGACCGCCGCGACCATGATCTTGTCCGCGATCGGGTCCAGGAACACGCCCAGCTTCGACACCGCCCCCTGCGCGCGCGCCAGATAGCCATCGAAATAATCGGTGATGCCCATCAGGCAGTAGAGCGCGAAGGCGATGCCGAACCCCGCCTGCCAGCTGGGCCACCACAGGAAGGCGACCAGCAACGGCACGGCGACGATGCGCGACAGCGTCAACAGATTGGGCAGCGACAGCATGATAGCGGTCAAGTGGACCGCCCGCGCGGGCGGCGCAAGCGGCAAGCGGCGGACGGGCGGGTGAAAAACGGATTTGGATGATCGGGCGGCACCCGCTATGCCCCCGCTCGCCTGCTAACAATCGGGGGCGACGTCCCACGTCATGATCAATGCCCTCGGGCTCCTCAAGCGGCGCCGGTTCCTGCCGCTGTTCTCCACGCAGTTCCTCGGCGCCTTCAACGACAATCTGTTCAAGACCTCGATGGTGCTGTTCGCCACCTATGAGATCTTTGCCGACGAAACGCAGGAAAGCTTCTTCAACGCGCTCGCCGCGGCGCTGTTCATCGTGCCGTTCTTCCTGCTCTCCGCGCTCGCGGGGCAGCTGGCGGACAGCATGGACAAGGCGCGCATCATCCGCATCGTGAAGACGGCGGAGATCGCGATCATGGCGGTCGGCGCGGGCGGGCTGATGCTGGCGCGCACCGGCGCGGTCACCGCGCCACTGGTGCTGATGCTGGTCGCGGTGGTCGGGCTGGGGGTCCATTCGACCTTCTTCGGCCCGATCAAATACGCGATCCTGCCCCAGCATCTGGAGGAGGACGACGTGCTCGGCGGCACCGGCCTCGTCGAAGCGGGGACGTATCTGTCGATCCTGCTCGGCACGATCGTCGCCGGGTTCATCTATCATTCGACCACCCTGGTCGCCGCGCTCACCTTCGCGGTGGCGGTGACCGGCTGGCTGACCGCGCGCGCGGTCCCCCCCGCCCCGCGGCTGGGGCCGAAGCTGGAGCTGGACTGGAACCCGGTGCGCGCGTCGTGGCGGCTGGTGGCGGGGACGATGCACATCCCGCGGCTGTTCCTGGCGATCTGCGCGATCAGCTTCTTCTGGACGATCGGCTCGGTGCTCATCATCATCTTCCCGCCGCTGGTGAAGAACGTGCTGACCGCCGACGCCAGCGTCGCCAGCCTCGTGCTGGCGGTGTTCTCGATCGGCGTCGCGATCGGATCGGTCATCATCAATCTGCTGCTCAAGGGGCAGATTTCGGCGCGCTTCGCGCCGGCCTCGGTGATCGCGATGGGCGGGGCGGTGCTGGCGTTCCGCTGGACCGTCGGGCTGTGGACGCCCGCCGCCGACGGCCTGTACGACATGGCGCAGTTCATGGCGCAGCCGAATGCGTGGCTGGTGCTCGCCGCGCTGCTGGGGGTGGCGATCTTCGGCGGCATGTTCGTCGTGCCGCTCTACGCCTTCCTGACCACCACCGTGACCAAGGACCAGACCGCGCGCACCGTCGCGGCGAACAACGTGGTCAATGCGGGCGCGATGACGTTCGGCTCGCTCGCGGTCGCGGGGGTCACCGCGGCGGGGGTCACGCCGGGCGAGATGCTGCTGCTGGTGGTGGCGATGTGCGGCGTATCGGCACTGATCGCGCAGCGCCTGCACCGCGCCTGCGACTGATCGCGGCGCGGCGCACGCGCGGCATTATGCAATCATCGTGTAGAAGCAGATGAAGAACGCCGCGAAGCTCAGGAAGAACAGCTTCCAGTCGTCCTCCCCGCGCTTCGCCCGCGCGATCGCCGCCGCTTCGTCCATCGATACGGGCATCGGCGGCAGCGACCGGCGAAACGGGTGGCGGGCGGCTTCGTTGGTGAGGACAAGGCGTCGCGTCATGGCAAGGTGTTAACGCGCCGCTAACCATTTTGGGTATCGATTTATTGACGATATGCCCGTCCCGGTCCGGGACGCGACCGGGATCAGGGGGAGGAACACGCCAATGCCGCTTTACGCCTTCAAGGACCATCGCCCCACGCGCCACCCCGATGCCTGGGTCGCCCCCAGCGCCGACGTGATCGGCGACGTGCGGCTGGCGGAGGGGGTCAGCGTCTGGTTCGGCGCGGTGATTCGCGGCGACAACACGCCGATCCCGATCGGCGCGCGCAGCAATGTTCAGGAAGGCGCGATGCTCCATTCCGATCCCGGCGCACCGCTGACCGTCGGCGAAGACTGCACGATCGGGCATCACGCCATCCTCCACGGCTGCACGATCGGCGACCGGGTGCTGATCGGCATGGGCGCGATCGTCCTCAACCGCGCGGTGATTCCCGACGATTGCATCGTCGGCGCCGGCGCGCTGGTGACGGAGGGAAAGACCTTTCCCCCGCGCAGCCTGATCGTCGGCA
>NZ_LSJO01000519.1:0-399 GCF_001556735.1 Sphingomonas sp. CCH9-F2
TGGCGATCGGCCATGAGGTGCGCCTCATGCCGCCAGCCTATGTTAAGCCGTATGTGAAGCGCGGGAAAACCGATGCAGCGGATGCTGAAGCGATTTGCGAAGCGGTCACCCGGCCGACGATGCGTTTTGTCGCAGTGAAGTCGGTCGAGCAGCAAGCGGTGCTGATGCTCCACAAAAGTCGCGACCTGATGGTCCGGCAGCGCACCATGCTGATCAACGCGCTTCGCGGCCACTTAGCTGAGTACGGGATCGTGACGGGTCTGGGCGCCGCCGGCGTAGTGGCTTCCCTGAAGGCGCTGCACGAAGAGCAGGACAGGTTTCCCGCACACGCACGTTCGGCCCTTCATGGCATTGCCGCTCAGTTGAGGGCACTAGCGAGCGAGATCGAGCGGCTTGAGG
>NZ_LSJO01000052.1:0-1010 GCF_001556735.1 Sphingomonas sp. CCH9-F2
TTCGTCCGCCGGTTCGCGCCCCGCCCCCGCCGCGGCGGCGACCGCGCGGCGCGGCACCAGCACGTCCGCCGCGACCGGCTCCGGCGCACCCAGCGCGCGTTCGTCCAGCCCCAGGAAATCGGCGAGCAACCGGCGTTCCCGCTCCGGCAACCGCCGCGGCGAACCGCGCCCGACGAACTGCTGCAGATACGCCACGTTGCGCCCCAGCATCCGCGACAACGCCGACAGGCTGACGCCGCGCGCGCGCGCCGCCTGCTCCAGCGCCTGCTGTGGAGTGTCGCTCACCCGCGCACCTTACGCGCAGGAAATTTCCTCGACAAGTTGGAAAATGCAGAACATTTCAAGAACACAGTTGGATTTGGGAGTCGGCCATGTCGTTGTTATGGGATATCGAACGCTATCTGCGGCGCACCGGGGTCGCCGCGACTACCTTCGGACGGCGGGCGGTCAACGATCCGCGGCTGGCGCTGGACATGCGCCGCGGGCGCGAGCCGGGGCCGCGGGTACGCGCGCGAGTGGAGGCGATCATCAAGGCGCGCAAGCAGTGAGGCCCGCGCCGTTCGATCGCGCGCTGGCGCGCTCCGCCGCGCTGGCCGGCACAATGCTGTCGGTGGAGCGGCACCGCCGCGTCGCATGGCACAGCGCGACCTTCGCGGGGGAGCGCCACGAACTGGTCGCCTCCGCCCCCTCGGGCGAACCGCTCGACCGCTGGCTGGAACAGGTCGCGACCCACGACCTGGAGATGCCGGGGCACCTGCTGGCCGACCTGAAACTGGCACAGTGCGATCGCGCCGGCGCGATCACACACCTGCGGATCGAGGGGCTGACCGTCGCGACCGGATAAGGCGCGCCGTCAACCGGCGGCGAGACGCCGCAACCGCTGGAGCGTGTCGTCCAGCGTCGCCAGATGGGCTGCGGCCTGCGCGGGCCGTGCCGACGGCAGCGCGCGCCGCGCGGCGCCGCGTTCCAGCCGGTCGACCAGCGAGGCGAGCGATTCCTGCGCCAGCGGC
>NZ_LSJO01000520.1:0-268 GCF_001556735.1 Sphingomonas sp. CCH9-F2
CGGCGCTGCTGGTGATGCCGTCCGATCATGTCATTGCCGATGTCGATGCGTTCCACGCCGCGATCCGCCGCGCGCTGCCGCTGGTCGAGGATGGCTGGCTGGTGACGTTCGGGATCACCCCGGACGCGCCCGAGACCGGCTATGGCTATATCCAGGTCGGCGAGGAGGTGGCGGCGGGCGTCCACCGCGTCGCGCGCTTCGTGGAGAAGCCCCGGCGCGACGTGGCGGAGGCGATGCTGGCGGCGGGGGACCATGCGTGGAACGGCGG
>NZ_LSJO01000521.1:0-824 GCF_001556735.1 Sphingomonas sp. CCH9-F2
CGCCGATCAACGTCGCGCTGGGCGAAGCCTCATGCTTGACCTGCGGCAGGATTTCGGTCGCTGCCGCCGCGAACACGACGCCGGCAGCGAGATGCTGTAGGCCCGCCACGAGGCCAGGTTTCAACTTGGTGCGGCTCGCGACAATCGCGCCGAGCACGACCGCCAGCACAGGCGCAAGCGTATAGAGCAGTGCCTGCATTTCCTAGGACTCCTCCGGGGTTCGGTGGCAGACGCGGATCTTCCCGCGTCGCGTGAACGCGATCGATCCGCCCGCCACGACAGCCCGCGAATGGTCGCCGCGAAACTCGTCACCGGTTCGCTGCGCGCGCAGGATCTCGGTCCTGCCCTTCGGCAGCCAGGTGACGGCCATTTTCAAGCCGTCATCGATGAAGTCGACATCGGCGCGTGTGCCGTCGTCGCAGTACATGATGCGCTGCGCGATTAGTTTCGACGTCAGATGCTTTTCATGCGCCGGCTCGGTAGGCTGGGTCGGCGCTGGATTACACGCCCCTATAACCGCCCCGGAGACGAGAACGACGCCGAGGCGCGCGATCGCCAGACCGGCCCGATTCAGGCCGCACAAGGTTGTCACATTTGAAATCGACGTGTCAGACATCGGTCTCTTCCGACGAAGCGCCCTGTGGCGTTCGAAGGCAGGGCAGTTCATCGCGTGCCTTCCCGCTCGCAGATCCGGGTACGGCCATCGCCTTCCACGATGGTGAGCTGCGACCCCTTGAAGGTCGCGGTGGCTGTTTCGCCGACATATTGCAGGCCCTGCGCTGGCGCGGTCAGCGTCATGGGCACGGCGCTGCTGGAGCGCCGCA
>NZ_LSJO01000522.1:0-25976 GCF_001556735.1 Sphingomonas sp. CCH9-F2
TCGTACCGATCGATTCGACCGCCGTGCCGACGCGGTCGCGCAGTGCCCCGATCTGGGTGGCGACGCGCGCGGTCAGATCGGCGGTGTGATGCGCCAGCGACTTCACCTCGCTGGCGACCACCGCGAAGCCGGAGCCGGCCTTGCCTGCACGCGCCGCCTCGATCTGCGCGTTGAGCGCCAGCAGGTTGGTCTGCCGCGACAGATCGTCGATCAGCGTCAATACCCCGCCGATCTCGTCGAGCGATCCCGCCAGTTCGCCCACGCTCGCCTGTATCTCCTGCCCGTCGCTGGCGGCGCGGCGTGCGTCCGACAGCGCGGCGAGCGACTGGCGCTCGATCTCGCGGCTGGCCTCGGTAAAGGTCGCCGCCTGCGGTGCGAGGTCGAGCGAGCGGCGCTCGGTAGCGGCGGCGGCGGTCGATGCGTTGGTGGCGAGCGTCTCCAGCCCGCGCGCCTGGTCTCGGACCTGTTCCGACGCCCCGGCCAGCAACGCCGCCTGCCCGCGCATCGTCGCCAGCAATGGCGCCAGTTCGCGTTCCAGCTGCTGGCGCGCCTCGGCCATTGCGGCGTCGCGGGCGTTGCGCACTTTGGCATCCAGCGCGCGATTGTCGGCGCGCACCTGCGCCACCGTCCGTTCCAGCCGGTCGCGTGCCTCCTGCTCGGCGGCGGCGGCGGCATCGCGGGCGCGGTTCAGTTCCTCCAGCGCGTCGTGCGCCTGGCGGGCGGCGCGTTCGGACTGCGCGATCGCCGCGGCGGTATCCGCCAGGATCCGCCGCGACCGGCGCAGGATCTGCCGGGTCAGCAATCCCAGCAGCGCGAGCAGGATGACGACCGCCGCCAAGCCGCGACGCAGAAGGTACGCGCCCGGCTGCCTCGCGTCCCATTGCAGCTGGCCGAACGCCACGCCGCGCGCATCGTGGAGGGGTAGCGTCGGTTTTCCCGCGGACACCGGCACGCCCAGCGGGACGAAGTGGACGCCCGACAGCTCGCGCTCGCCGCCAAGCCGACTCAGCTCCGCGGGCGACAGGATGTTGACGAAGACGAGATAGGAACGGTCGCTTCGGGTCGGCGTCTCGCCGCTCGCATCGGTGATCTGCACCACGCTGACGATCGCCAGCCGGTCGCCGATCGGTACATACATGCCACGTTCGTTGCGCCCGTTGGCGGGTTGCCGGCGAAGGTCGGCGAGGACGGTGCGCAGCGACGGGCCGATCAGCTCGAACGCGTCAATCGGCTCTCGTCGGTCGCGGTTGCTGGCATAGATCGTGCGACCCTGCCCGTCGATGACCAGCGCATGTTCGTATTGGTGGGACAGATAGACGTAGGCGCCGATGTTCCGATGCGCCCACCCGGTGTCGCGATGCAGTACGATCCGGTCGAACGCATCGTCCCATTGCGCGTAGCCGCGTTCGTTGCGCACCAGGAACTGGCGTTCCGAATCGATCAGGAATTCCGCCATCTGCCGCTCGCGCGCCAGTTCCTGCCGGTCCGACGCGGCGCTGAACCAGAACAGCAGCGCCAGAGTGACCGCCGACGATGCCAGCAGGATGAAGATCAGCGGCGCCACGAAGTGGCGGCGGTAGATCGATGCCAGCGACGCCAGGTCGGCGTCCGGGCGCGCGGCAACGGGCAACGTCATGCCGCGAACATAGTTGATCCGCTTTAAGGCTAAGCTAACGGCGCTGCCGTCATTCGCGCACCTTGCCGCGCCCCGCCTTCACCGCCGAACGTCGCGCCTTTCCTTCTACCCGTCGGGTCTGCGATGCGCGCGTCGGCTTGGTGGGGCGCCGCTTCTTGGGGACGATCAACGCCTCGCGGATCATCGCGATCAACCGGTCGCGCACTTCCTGCCGGTTGAGAAGCTGCGACCGCGCGCCTTCGCTGCGCAGCACCAACACGCCCTCGCGCGTCATCCGCGTTCCCGCGATCGCCGCCAGCCGGTGCTTGACCGCATCGGGCAGGCCGGGGGAGCGCGCCACGTCGAAGCGCAGCATGACCGCGCTGTCGGTGGTGTTCACATGCTGCCCGCCGGGACCCGATGCGCGCGTGAACGATTCCTCCAGCTCGTCGCTGTCGATCGCGATGCTGCGCGAAATCGGGATCGCTACCATTGGCGCCACTTATCGATGTCGTCGACCAGCGCCGGCTGGCGCGCGGCATAGGCGATGTCCACCAGCGCGGCGACGATATCCTCGCGCTCATCGGTGCCGATCACGCCGCCGGCCGCGTCGTCGGCGTCGTTGAACCATTCGACGGTGCGTTTCAGGACCGCGCGCACCGCCGGCTTGCGCGGTTTCTCCCCCATCGCTGCCAGTTCGGCGCGGGCGGCGCGCAGCATCGCACGCGCCCCGTCGATGAAGGCGGGCGGGGGGAAGGCCGGCGACGGTTGCCAGCGCGCCAGCGGCGTTTCCGCGGCAAGTTGCGCCCAGCTGAGTGTCGACAGCCGCGTTTTGAAGCGTTGCGCCGCGGCCTCGCGCTGCGTCTCCTCGCGCTCTTCCTTCTGGTCCAGTTCGGCGGCCAGCGCGTCACGATCGTTCGCCCAGCGCCATTCGCCTTCGACGATGATGTCGACGTTCGACAGCTCGCCGAAACCGGCGCCCCGCCCGAACCCGGTTAGCGTGGCGAAGAACGTCTCTTCCTCTTCCGACACCGGCTGGTCGGCGACGAACGCGAGCGCGTCGAGCTGGCCCGGGGCGTCCAACTCCTCCGGCCGCGCGCCGAACACGGCCGGCTTTCCACGAAAGGCGAAGCGGTGTTCGTGGAGGACCGGCGCGCCCACGACGTCCATTGCCGCTGGCGGCGTGCGCCACACGCCGGACAGCACCGCGACGCCGAGCATGTCGTCGGCCACCCCGATGATCTTGAATGCGCCGTAGCGTCCCGTGTGCGGGGGTGAGAACGTAGTGAACGGGCGCGTGCGGAAGGACCAGACCTGCCCGGCGGCCGGGGGCGGCGTGATCGGCTCAGGCATCGCCGTCGAAGCCCAGCGCGGTGAACCGTTCCGGCCACGGTGCCTGCGCGGTCACGTCCTCCTTGCCGGGGCGCGGCACGGTCAGCGCGATCGCGTGGAGCATCATCCCGCCGGGATGCGCGGTGCCGTAGACCGGATCGCCGGTCACCGCCGCGCCCAGCCCCTCCAGCGCGTGGACGCGAATCTGGTGCGTGCGCCCGGTCGCCGGCAGGAACTCGACCAGCGCGCGCCCGGCATGGTCGCCGATCACGCGCCAGTCGGTCCGCGCCGACTTGCCGCGCGCATCGCGCGTCATCCGCCAGCCGCGTTCCGCCGACGACACCTTGCCCAGCGGCAGGTCGATCGTCCCGCTAGCTTCCCGCGGCACGCCGTCGAGCACCGCGACATAGCGTTTGCGCACCGCACCCGCTTCGAACGCCTGCTGGAACCGCGCATGCGCCTTGGGATTGCGCGACAGCAGCAGGCAGCCGCTGGTGTCGCGGTCGAGCCGGTGGACCGCGACGGGCCAGCGCCGGAACCCGAAGGTCAGCGAGGCGAGGTGATTTTCCAGGCTGGTCGCGCCGTCGCGCGGCCGGTCCACCGGCAGGCCCGCCGGCTTGTCGATCACCAACGCCTCACCGTCGAGGAAGAGCACACGGTCGCCTAACATGCCTGCCCCCTTGCCATCATGGCGCCGCGCTGGCCAGAGGGGCGCCATGCAGCGCGCGATCCTGTTCCTCATCATGTTCGTCCTGGCGATCCCGGCGCAGGCGCAGGTTTGCGCTGTGGGTCGCGCGCCGTCCGCCGCCGACGGTCGCGTGCTCGGGCATCTGCCCTATGGCGATGCGCCGCCAGCCGATCTGGTGCCGGTGCCCTCGCAATGGGTGGCGGGGAAGGGCTGCGTCCTGCGGCGGGAGGTGCTGCCCGATCTGGAACGGCTGCTGACCGCCGCCGCGGCCGATCCGGCGGTGGGCGGGCGCATCCTGGCGCTGTCGTGCCATCGCGCGATCCTGTACCAGCAATCGGTGTTCTGCCGCGGCGAGCGGGCGGGGAGCGATGCCGGCGATCGCGCCATCTCGGTCGCGCCACCGGGGCACAGCGAGCATGCCACCGGCTTCGCGCTGGACTTCGCCTTTCGCCCGCGCGTCAACGGCTGCCCGGATGTCGAGGCGTGCGTTGCCGCCACCCCGGCGTTCCGCTGGCTGGCCGCCAACGCGCCGCGCTACGGCTTCGAAATGTCCTTCCCCGCGGGCAACCGGCAGGGGGTGAAATGGGAGCCGTGGCACTGGCGATGGGTCGGCGCGACCGGGGCCACCCCGGCGGCGCAGCGCGCGCGGCTGCTTTTTGCGCGGGCGCGCCGCGACTTTCCCGCCAGCCCGGCGGTGCCGCCCGACGTGGTGGTGATCGGCCATGTCGATGCGCCGCCGGTCTATCTGGGCGCCTATCCGCCGCCAGACTGTCGCAGGGGCAAGTGCCGGATGCCGCGTCCGGCACGGCGCCGATAGCGCGTATCGCCCCGGCGCGCTGCCGGGGCGATACGCAGCATCATCAGCCGAACAGCTTCGCCGCCGTCTCGGCAATACGCTTGCCCTGATGGCGCGCGCCGTCCAGATCGACCTGGCTGGGCTGGCGGCTGCCGTCGCCGTCGGCGAGCGTGCTGGCGCCATAGGGGGTGCCGCCATGCACTTCCTTGACGCCCATCTGCCCCTGGAAGCCATAGTCCAGTCCGACGATCGCCATGCCGTGATGCAGCAGGTTGGTGATGATCGAGAACAATGTCGTCTCCTGCCCGCCGTGCTGGCTGGCGGTAGAGGTGAATGCACCGCCGACCTTGCCGATCAGCGCGCCGCGCATCCACACGCCGCCGGTGGTGTCCCAGAAGGCCGCCATCTGGCTGGGCATCCGGCCATAACGGGTCGGCGCGCCGACGATGATCGCGTCGTAGTTCGCCAGCGCGTCCGGCCCCTCGATCAGCGGGTGGGCGGTGTCGGTCTTGAACCCGGCGGCCTTCACGACCTCGTCCGGGGCGGTTTCGGCGACACGGCGGATCTCCACTTCGGCGCCACCGGCGCGCGCGCCCTCGGCGACGGCATCGGCCATCTTCTCGATATGCCCGTAGGAGGAATAATAAAGCACCAGGACCTTGGCCATGAACGGCTCCTTTTCGATGGGTGGGGACGAAAAAAACGTGTGGCGCGAACCTAGGTGTGCGGCCGGCGCGCGAAAACGTGAACGATTGAAACGGATCGTTTCGCCCGATAGACGTTTCGCATGAGGCTCCCCGACCTGGAGGCATGGGCAATCTTCGCCGCGGTGGCGGAGCACCGCTCGTTCAGCGGCGCGGCGGAGGCGATCGGGTTGAGCAAGGCCACCGTCTCCAAGGGCGTGTCGCGGCTGGAAGCGCATCTGGGCCTGTCGCTGTTCCATCGCACCTCGCGGCGGCTTGCACTGACCGAGGCGGGACGCCCGCTTGCCGACCATGCCGCGCGGATCGTGGCGGAGGCGCAGGCCGCCGAGGAGGCCGCGCGGCAGGGCGCCAGCGCGCCGGCCGGGCGCGTCCGGGTGGCGGCACCGATGAGTTTCGGGTTGCAGAACGTCGCGCCGGTCATCGCCGATTTCCTGGCGGAACACCCCGCGATCGAGATCGAGCTGCACCTGTCCGACGCGCGCGTCGATATCGTGGCGGAGGGGTTCGACATCGCGCTGCGCATCGCCGACCTGCCCGACAGCAGCCTGCGCGCGCGGCGGCTGTGCGGCATCGCGGGGCATCTGGTCGCCGCGCCCGCCTATCTCGCGCGGCACGGCACGCCGACGCATCCGTCGCAACTCGGCGAGCATCGGCTGCTGGGCTATACCAACCTGTCCGGTCCGTGGCGCTTCCGCTCGCGCGACGGTGCCGATGTGTCGGTCAAGGCGCACGGGCCGCTGCAGTCGAACAACGGCACCGCCCTGTTGCCCGCGCTGCTCGCCGGGCTGGGGATCGCGCGGCTGCCCGCCTTCATCCTGGGCGATGCGCTGACGTCGGGGCAGGTGGTGGAGATTCTGCCCGACTGGGCGCCCGCGCCGACCGCGCTCCATCTGCTCACCCCGCCCAGCGCGCTGCGCCCGGCGCGGGTCGAGGCGCTGATCGCGTTCCTGTCGGCGCGGCTCAAGGATTGACCCCCAAAGGTGCTGGCGTACCGGCGGCGGCTGCGCCATCGTGCCGGCACATCAAGGGGAATTCAGGGAATGACGATGGTGAAGTGGGCGTGGCCGGTTGTGGCCGCGATGGCGGCGTCGGTGGCGTTGCCGGCGATGGCCGCACCGGCACAGAAGGCGCCCGAGACGGTGGTGGTGACGGCGGCGCGGATGCTCGACGTGCAGAGCGGGCGGATGGTCGACCGCCCGGTGGTGACGGTCGTCGACGGAAAGGTCACCGCGGTCGCGTCCGGCGGCGCGGTGCCCGCGGGGGCGAAGCGCATCGACCTTGGCGATGCGACGATCGTGCCGGGGCTGATCGACATGCACGTCCACCTGACCAGCCTGGCGGAGGTCGGCGGCTATCAGGCGCTGAAATATACCGACAGCTTCTGGGGCGCGGTGGGCGTCGCCAATGCGGCGAAGACGCTGCGCGCGGGCTTCACCACGGTGCGCAACGTCGGTTCGTCCGACTTCCAGGACGTCGGCCTGCGCGAGGCGATCGACGGCGGCTGGGTGATCGGCCCGCGGATCGTCGCCGCCGGCTATGCGATCGGCGCGACCGGCGGGCATTGCGACGACAATGCGCTGCCGCCTTCCTATGACAAGAAGCTGCCCTCGGTGGTCAACTCGCCCGAGGAAGCGCGCGCCAAGGTCCGCTGGCTGCACAAATACGGCGCCGAGGTCATCAAGATCTGCGCGACCGGCGGGGTCTTCTCGCTGGGCGATTCGGTCGGCGGGCAGCAGCTGAGCCTCGAAGAGATGAAGGCGATCGCCGACGAGGCGCACATGCTCCACCTGAAGGTCGCCGCGCACGCGCATGGCGACGAGGGAATCAAGACCGCGATCCTCGCCGGGATCGACACGATCGAGCACGTCAGCCTCGCCTCGGATGAGGCGATCCGCCTCGCGATTGAGCGCAAGACGTGGTTCGACATGGATATCTACAACGACGACTATATCCTGGCGACCGGCACCGCGAACGGGACCGAGCAGGAAAGCCTCGACAAGGAACGGATGATCGGCCTCAAGCAGCGCCAGACGTTCCAGCGTGCGGTCCGCGCCGGGGTGAAGATGGCGTTCGCCACCGACGCCGGCGTCTATCCGCACGGCGACAATGCCAAGCAGTTCGCCAAGATGGTCGAATGGGGGATGACCCCGTTGCAGGCGATCCGCGCCGCGACGGTGAGCGCGGCGGAGGCGCTGGGCCGCGACGACGTCGGCGTGATCGCGCCCGGCCGCTGGGCGGACATGGTCGCGGTGTCGGGTGATCCGACCGCCGACGTGCGCGTGCTGGAACATCCGGTCGCGGTGGTGAAGGGCGGGGTGCGCGTCGATTGATCCGCAGCGTCGCCGCCGGCCGTGCGATTGACGCGGCCGGCGGCGATGCGTATAGGCCCGCCGGTTCGCGTCGCGGGGTGACTCGCGCACGGACAGCTTGAACATTGCTGGATGCATTGAGGGCCGCGGCGACCGGTGACGGGCGCCCAAGGTCCTTTTCGTATTCCAAGTAGCTGTGATGGCTCCAGCAAAGTAACCTAGATAGAGGTGAAGGCTTCAATGCCAACGATCAACCAGCTGGTCCGCAAGGGCCGCGAGCCGCAGAAGGCCAAGTCCAAGGTCCCTGCGATGGAGCAGAACCCGCAGAAGCGCGGCGTCTGCACCCGTGTCTACACCACGACCCCGAAGAAGCCGAACTCGGCGCTGCGCAAGGTGGCCAAGGTCCGCCTGACGAACCAGCGCGAAGTCATCAGCTACATCCCGGGCGAGGGCCACAACCTCCAGGAGCACTCGGTGGTGCTGATCCGTGGCGGCCGTGTGCGCGACCTTCCGGGCGTGCGCTACCACGTGCTGCGCGGCGTGCTCGACACGCAGGGCGTGAAGGACCGCAAGCAGAGCCGTTCGAAGTACGGCGCGAAGCGTCCCAAGTAAGCCACGCACGTCGCTCCGGCGAAGGCTGGAGCTTCTTGGTTTATGATCCGCTCTTCGCCGGAAGATCCCAGCCTTCGCCGGGATCACGTGAGTGGCGGTTGATCTAGAAGGAAATTCACATGGCGCGTCGTCGTCGTCCCGAAAAGCGGGAAATCCTGCCTGATCCCGTGTACGGGGATGAGGTTCTGTCCAAGTTCATGAATTCGGTGATGCTGGACGGCAAGAAGTCCGTCGCCGAAGGCATCGTCTATTCGGCGCTCAACACCGTCGAGACCCGCGCCAAGCGCGAGCCGCTGGGCGTGTTCCACGACGCGCTGAACAACATCAAGCCGGGCATCGAGGTCCGTTCGCGCCGCGTCGGCGGTGCGACCTATCAGGTGCCGGTCGAGGTCCGTCCGGAGCGCGCGCAGGCGCTGGCGATCCGCTGGCTGATCACCGCGGCGCGCAGCCGCAGCGAGAACACGATGTCGGCGCGCCTGTCGGGCGAGTTGCTCGATGCGTCGAACAACCGCGGCAACGCGGTGAAGAAGCGCGAGGACACGCACCGCATGGCGGAAGCGAACCGCGCCTTCTCGCACTACCGCTGGTAACACCGGCGATGCGGACGCTGCCTGTCTTGGAAGCGTCTCATATCTGACCTATATCGTGGGGAGCCGGCCGAGTGCTGAGCTCCCCACATCGCTAAGGAAGCCCCCATGGCCCGCAGCCATCCGCTCGAACTCTACCGCAATATCGGCATCATGGCGCACATCGACGCCGGCAAGACGACGACGACCGAGCGTATCCTCTATTACACCGGGAAGTCCTACAAGATCGGCGAAGTGCACGAAGGCACCGCGACGATGGACTGGATGGAGCAGGAGCAGGAGCGCGGGATCACGATCACGTCGGCTGCCACCACCTGCAAGTGGAAGGCCGAGGAGGGCAAGGGCCCCGAGCATCTGATCAACATCATCGACACGCCGGGCCACGTCGACTTCACGATCGAAGTCGAGCGTTCGCTGCGCGTGCTCGACGGCGCGGTGGCGTGCTTCGACGGCGTGGCGGGCGTGGAGCCGCAGTCGGAAACCGTGTGGCGTCAGGCCGACAAGTACGGCGTGCCGCGCATGTGCTTCGTCAACAAGCTGGATCGCACCGGCGCCGATTTCTATTTCTGCGTGCAGTCGATCATCGATCGCCTGGGCGCGAAGCCGGCGGTGCTGTACCTGCCGATCGGCATCGAGGGCGGGTTCAAGGGCCTGGTCGACCTGGTCGAGAACCGCGCGATCATCTGGCTTGAGGAATCGCTGGGCGCGAAGTTCGAGTACCAGCCGATCCCCGAGGACATGGTCGAGAAGGCGGCGAAGTATCGCAACGATCTGATCGAGCTGGCCGTCGAGCAGGACGACGATGCGATGGAGGCGTATCTGGAGGGCAACGAGCCCGACGCCAAGACGCTGAAGGCGCTGATCCGCAAGGGCACGCTGAACATGGCGTTCGTGCCCGTCGTGTGCGGTTCGGCGTTCAAGAACAAGGGCGTCCAGCCGCTGCTCGACGCGGTGGTCGACTTCCTGCCGTCGCCGCTCGACGTGCCGGCGATCAAGGGCGTGAAGCTGGACGGCGAGACGCCGGACGAGCGTCCGTCCTCGGACGAGGCGCCGTTCTCGGCGCTGGCGTTCAAGATCATGAACGACCCGTTCGTCGGCTCGCTCACCTTCGCGCGTATCTATTCGGGCGTCCTGACCAAGGGCAGCTACCTGAACTCGGTGAAGGACAAGAAGGAAAAGATCGGCCGTATGCTCCTGATGCACGCGAATTCGCGTGAGGACATCGAGGAAGCGCGCGCCGGCGACATCGTCGCGCTCGCGGGTCTGAAGGAAACGACGACCGGCGATACGCTGTGCGATCCGGCCAACCCGATCATCCTGGAGCGCATGGAGTTCCCGGAGCCGGTGATCGAGCTGTCGGTGGAACCGAAGACCAAGGCCGACCAGGAAAAGATGGGCGTCGCGCTCAACCGCCTGGCCGCCGAGGATCCCTCGTTCCGCGTGTCGACCGATCACGAATCGGGCCAGACCATCATCAAGGGGATGGGCGAACTCCACCTCGAGATCCTGGTCGACCGCATGAAGCGCGAGTTCAAGGTCGAGGCGAACGTCGGTGCGCCGCAGGTGGCGTATCGCGAGTATCTGAAGAAGCCCGTCGACATCGACTATACGCACAAGAAGCAGTCGGGCGGCACCGGCCAGTTCGGCCGCGTGAAGGTGAAGCTGACGCCGGGCGAGCGCGGCGCGGGCATCATCTTCAAGGACGAGATCAAGGGCGGTAACATTCCGAAGGAATATATCCCCGCGATCGAGAAGGGCTTCCGCGAGACGGCGGCGACCGGTTCGCTGGTCGGCTTCCCGATCATCGACTTCGAGATCACGCTGTACGACGGCGCGTATCACGACGTCGACTCGTCGGCGCTGGCGTTCGAAATCACCGCCCGCGGCGCGATGCGCGAAGCGGCGCAGAAGTCGGGCATCACGCTGCTCGAGCCGGTAATGAAGGTCGAGGTCGTCACCCCGGAGGATTATCTGGGCGACGTCATCGGCGACATGAACTCGCGTCGTGGCCAGATCCAGGGCACCGACACGCGCGGCAACGCGCAGGCGGTGACCGCGATGGTCCCGCTGGCGAACATGTTCGGCTATGTGAACTCGCTGCGCTCGTTCACGCAGGGCCGCGCCAGCTACTCGATGCAGTTCTCGCACTATGACGAAGTGCCACAGAACGTCGCTGACGAGGTGAAGGCCAAGCTCGCGTAATCGCACGGCTCCCGGCTTGCCGGGGGCCGAGACGATGCGAGCCGGCCGGCCTCGGGCTTGCCCGAGGTTTGACGACGCGGGATTTACTCCCGCGTCGGCCCCCGCCGGGAAGGGCAGGGGTTTGCACAACGGTTAAACACTCGCTATGGGGCCGCGTTCTGGCGCGGCTCCGTTCGCGAAGACGAATCCAATAAGGTAGGGAAACAATGGCCAAGGCTAAGTTTGAGCGGACCAAGCCGCACCTGAACATCGGCACCATCGGTCACGTCGACCATGGCAAGACCTCGCTGACCGCAGCGATCACCAAGGTGCTGGCGGAGAACGTCGCGGGCAACGCCGCGGTCGACTTCGCGAATATCGACAAGGCGCCGGAAGAGCGCGAGCGCGGCATCACCATCTCGACCGCGCACGTCGAGTATGAGACGGCGAACCGCCACTATGCGCACGTCGACTGCCCGGGCCACGCCGACTATGTGAAGAACATGATCACGGGCGCGGCGCAGATGGACGGCGCGATCCTGGTCGTGTCGGCGACCGACGGCCCGATGCCGCAGACCCGCGAGCACATCCTGCTCGCCCGTCAGGTCGGCGTGCCGGCGATGGTCGTGTTCATGAACAAGGTCGATCTGGTCGACGACGAGGAAATCCTCGAGCTGGTCGAGCTGGAAGTCCGCGAGCTGCTGAGCTCGTACGAATTTCCGGGCGACGACATTCCGATCATCAAGGGTTCGGCGACCTGCGCGCTGTCGGGTTCGAACCAGAAGCTCGGCACCGACGCGGTGATGGAGCTGATGAAGGCGGTCGACGAGTACATCCCGCAGCCGGAGCGTCCGCTGGACAAGCCGTTCATGATGCCGATCGAAGACGTGTTCTCGATCTCGGGCCGCGGCACCGTGGTGACCGGCCGCGTCGAGACCGGCATCATCAAGGTTGGTGAGGAAGTCGAGATCGTCGGCATCCACCCGGAAGTCCGCAAGACGACCGTCACCGGCGTGGAAATGTTCCGCAAGCTGCTCGACCAGGGCCAGGCTGGCGACAACGTCGGCGCGCTGATCCGTGGCGTCGCCCGTGACGAGGTCGAGCGTGGTCAGGTGCTGTGCAAGCCGGGCTCGATCAAGCCGCACACCGACTTCTCGTCGGAAGTGTACGTGCTGTCGAAGGACGAAGGTGGCCGTCACACGCCGTTCTTCGCCAACTATCGTCCGCAGTTCTACTTCCGCACGACCGACGTGACCGGCACCGTCGAGCTGCCCGAGGGCACCGAGATGGTGATGCCGGGCGACAACGTCGCGCTGGGCATCAAGCTGATCGCCCCGATCGCGATGGACGTCGGCCAGCGTTTCACCATCCGTGAGGGTGGCCGGACCGTCGGCGCGGGCGTTGTCAGCAGCATCGCCAAGTAATCGCGCCCCGTCAGGGGTTCGATGAAGGAAAAGGCCCGGTTTCCCTCGCGGGGGAGACCGGGCCTTTTCGTTGTCGGATCGCCGGGGCGCGGCAACCGCGCTGCGCCCGTTCGATCAGGGTAGCGCGGCTGGCTCCACCGGGAAGCCGCCCTCGATCGTCTGGCGCGCGCGCGCCGCGGCCTTTTCCGACAGCGGGATCAATCCGGCCCTGGCCAGCGGGCCGTTGGCGGCGGCCATGTCGAGGTACAGGTTCAGGAATGTCTTGATCGCAGGCTTCTTCTCCATGTGCGCCTTCTTGACGTACAGATAGAGTTGCCGGACGCCGGGATAGGTGCCGTTGGCAATCGTCGTCGGATCGGGAGCGACCCCGCCGATCGGTACCGCGCGAAGCTGCGCGAGGTTGCGCTCGAGATAGGAATAGCCGAAAACCCCCAGCGCCTTCGGATCCCTCTTCAGCGCGGTGACGATCGCATTGTCGTCCTCTCCTTCGCTGACGAACGCGCCATCGTTGCGAAGCCGGCTGCATGTCATGTCGAACTTGGCGGGATCGCCGCTGGTGCGCAGCGTCTGCGCCTCGGGCATCGCGACCAGGCAACCCGGTTCGATCAACAAGGTGACGAACGCGGCGCGCGTCCCGCTCGATTCGGGCGGGCCGAGAACCTTGATCGGCAGCGCGGGAAGCGCCGGATTGACGTCTCGCCACGTCCTGGCGCTGTTGGGCTTGCCCATCGGGTTGGCGGCGAGCGCCAGATACAGGTCCTTCGTGGTTACCGCCAGTTTCGGCCCGCTCTTGGCCTCCGCCACCGCGATGCCGTCGAGTCCGATCGGAATTTCCAGGACGTCGCCGACCTTATTGGCGGTGCAGGCAGCCAGGTCGTCGCGCGTGATCCGCCGCGATGCGTCGAGCAGGTCGGGCGCCCCCGGACCGGCGCAGAACGTCTTCATGCCGGCGATCGTGCCGGCGGACTGGACCAGCGGGTGAACGTTGCCGTCCTTGCCTGCGAAACTGTCCGCCACCGCGGCGGTGAACGGATAGACGGTCGACGAACCGGTGATCCGAATCGGCGCGGGCTTCTCGCTGCATGCGGACAGCACGCAAGAGGTCGCGAGTAACGAGGCGATGGTCTTCTTCATGAACCCCCTCCATCAGGATGCCGCACACACCGTCTGGTATCTGCCGGCGGCCGATCATTGCCGGGGGGCATGACCGGCGTATGACCTGTCCCCATCGCGGGGGTGCGCCGCGAGCGTGCGCAAAAATACGATCAGGGGGCGTTGCCTTTTGCCGGGCGCTCCCTTAAGGGGCCGCCTTCGCCTTTTACGAGGCCAGTAAGAGCCGTGGCAACACGGCCCGCTCTTTCGCATTGGTAGGGACTATGGACAGCAACATCCGCATCCGCCTGAAGGCGTTCGATCATCGCGTGCTCGATCAGGCGACCGGCGACATCGCCGACACCGCGCGTCGCACCGGCGCGCTCATCCGTGGTCCCATCCCGCTCCCGACCCGTATCGAGAAGTTCACGGTCAACCGTGGGCCGCACATCGACAAGAAGAGCCGCGAGCAGTTCGAGGTCCGCACCTACAAGCGGATGCTCGACATCGTCCAGCCGACCCCGCAGACCGTCGACGCGCTGATGAAGCTCGACCTGGCGGCCGGTGTTGACGTCGAGATCAAGCTGGCGTAAGCGCGCTGCTTCTCGCGAGGGGTGAGTCTTGTCATCCTCCTCGCGTCATCCCGGCGCAGGCCGGGATCTTTATGGGGAGGGCGGCACGCCGCCTCCATGAGATGCCAGCCTTCGCTGGCATGACGACATGATGAGATACCGCCGGCGCTTCTCGAAGCGTCGGGACAGCGTCTCCCGTCTGCCTTCCCTTTCGGGGAGGGCGCCCAGCCCGGGACGGGGGCACGCTTCGTTATTCCGGGCCGGGACCGATCGGTGGCGCAGGCCGCCGGTCACAAGCACCCATGGGATGGGCCTGTGGGTGCCTCTGTCACGGTTTTCGCGGGGGCTTTGCCACCGCGGGGGCCATTAGAGGAGCACGAGGTCATGCGTACTGGCGTGATCGCGAAGAAGATGGGGATGACCCGCCTGTTCCAGGACGACGGCCGCCATGTGCCGGTCACCGTCCTGCAGATCGAGGCGCTTCAGGTCGTCGCCCGCCGCGAGAAAGACCGCGACGGCTATACCGCCGTCCAGCTTGGCGCCGGTGTCGCCAAGGCAAAGAACGTCGCCAAGCCGCAGCGCGGCCATTTCGGCAAGGCCGAAGTGGAGCCGAAGGCGATCGTCCACGAATTCCGCGTGAGCGAGGACAATCTCCTCGACGTCGGCGCGGAGCTGTCGGCCGATCACTATGTCGCCGGCCAGCTGGTCGACATCCAGGGCCGTACCCAGGGTAAGGGCTTTGCCGGCGCGATGAAGCGCTGGAACTTCGGCGGTCTGCGCGCCACGCACGGCGTGTCGGTCAGCCACCGTTCGCACGGTTCGACGGGTAACCGCCAGGATCCGGGTCGCGTCTTCAAGAACAAGAAGATGGCCGGCCACATGGGCGACAAGAACCGCACGCAGCAGAACCTCGAGATCGTCGGCACCGACGTCGAGCGCGGCCTGATCTTCGTCAAGGGCTCGGTGCCCGGATCGAAGGGCGGCTGGCTGTTCGTCAAGGACGCCGTCAAGCATCCGCGCCACGACAGCGCGCCGTTCCCGGCGTCGATCAAGTCGGCGGCCAACAACAATTCCGTTTCCGAGCCTGCCCCGGAAGCCGCCGAGAGCCAGGAGGGCTAAGCAGTGAAGGTCAAGGTTTCTTCCTTCGCCGGCACCGCCGGGGCGGATATCGAGCTCAACGACGAGGTCTTCGGCCTCGAGCCGCGCGCCGACATCCTGCACCGCGTCGTGACCTGGCAGCTCGAGAAGCGTCGTGCCACCGCGCGCGGCACCCGCGAGCGTGCGGACGTCGCCCGTTCCGGCAAGAAGCTGGGTCGCCAGAAGGGCGGCGGCGTCGCCCGTCACGGCGATCGTCGTGCTCCCGTCTTCATCGGCGGCGGCAAGGCGCATGGCGCGCGCGTTCGTGACTTCAACCCGTCGCTGAACAAGAAGGTTCGCGCGCTGGGTCTGAAGATGGCGCTCAGCAGCCACGCCAAGGCCGGCTCGCTGATCGTCCTGGAAGGTTTCGAGGTCGCCAAGACCAAGGAGCTGAAGGGGCATTTCGCGACGCTGAACACGGGCAAGCGCACGCTGGTCATCGACGGCGAGGCGGCCGAAGGCTTCCGCGCCGGCCGCAACCTGCCGGGCGTGGACCTGCTGCCGGCCGTGGGCGCCAACGTCTACGACATCATCAAGGCTGATACGCTGGTGCTGACGCGCGCCGCGGTCGAGAAGCTGGAGGCGCGCTTCAATGGCTAAGCCGACCAAGGCGATCGACAACCGTCACTATGACGTGATTGTCGCGCCGCACATCACCGAGAAGGCGACCCTGCTCTCCGAGCAGAACGCGGTGGTCTTCAAGGTCGCCAACAAGGCGACCAAGCCCGAGATCAAGGCTGCCGTGG
Organism: Sphingomonas sp. CCH9-F2; assembly: GCF_001556735.1. Classification (NCBI taxonomy): domain Bacteria; kingdom Pseudomonadati; phylum Pseudomonadota; class Alphaproteobacteria; order Sphingomonadales; family Sphingomonadaceae; genus Sphingomonas; species Sphingomonas sp. CCH9-F2. The sequence continues at coordinate 15,796 of NZ_LSJO01000522.1, forward strand.
AGGCGCTGTTCGGCGTGTCCGTGACCGGCGTCAACACGATCGTCCAGAAGGGCAAGACCAAGCGTTGGAAGGGTGCGCCCTATCAGCGTTCCGACATGAAGAAGGCGATCGTGACGCTGGCCGAAGGCCAGTCGATCGACGTCACCGAGGGGGCCAAGTAAGATGGCACTCAAGCATTATAATCCGACGTCGCCGGCGCAGCGCGGGCTGATCCTGGTCGACAAGTCGGCGCTCTGGAAGGGCAAGCCCGTCAAGGCGCTGACCGAGGGCAAGAACAAGACCGGCGGCCGCAACAACAAGGGCCACGTGACCAGCCGCGGCATCGCGGGTGGCCACAAGCAGAAGTACCGCTACGTCGACTTCAAGCGTCGCAAGTGGGACGTCGAGGGCACCGTCGAGCGGCTGGAGTACGATCCGAACCGCACCGCGTTCATCGCGCTGGTGTCGTATCCGGACGGCGAGCAGGCCTATATCATCGCGCCGCAGCGGCTTGCGCCGGGCGACAAGGTGATCGCGGCGAAGAAGGCGGACACCAAGCCGGGCAACGCGATGGAGATCGGTCAGGTCCCCGTCGGCACCATTGTCCACAATGTGGAGATGAAGCCAGGCAAGGGCGGTCAGATCGCGCGTTCGGCCGGCACCTATGTGCAGGTCGTCGGGCGTGACCGCGGCATGGTGATGGTGCGCCTGAACTCGGGCGAGCAGCGCTACATCCGTGCGGATTGCATGGCCACCGTCGGCGCGGTGTCCAACCCGGACAACCAGAACCAGAACCTCGGCAAGGCCGGTCGTTCGCGCTGGATGGGCAAGCGCCCGCTGACGCGCGGCGTGGCGAAGAACCCGGTCGACCACCCGCACGGCGGTGGTGAAGGCCGGACCTCGGGCGGTCGCCATCCGGTGACGCCGTGGGGCAAGCCGACCAAGGGTGCGCGCACGCGCCACAACAAGTCTACGGACAAGATGATCATCCGTAGCCGCCATGCGAGGAAGAAGTAATGGCTCGTTCCGTCTGGAAAGGCCCGTTCGTCGAACTGAGCCTGCTCAAGAAGGCCGAAGCCGCGCAGGACGCCGGTGGCCGTGCGCCGATCAAGACCTGGTCGCGCCGCTCCACCATCCTGCCGTCGTTCGTCGGCCTGACGTTCACCGTGTACAACGGCCGCAAGTTCGTGCCCGTGTCCGTCAACGAGGACATGGTCGGCATGAAGCTCGGCGAATTCGCGCCGACCCGCTATTTCCCGGGTCACGCGGCTGACAAGAAGGGCAAGCGCTGATGAGCAAGCCTCAGTCCCCCCGCAAGGTCGGCGACAAGGAAGCCCTGTCGGTCGGCACGCAGATCCGCGGATCGGCGCAGAAGCTGAACCTGGTCGCGGGCCTGATCCGTGGTCGTTCGGCGGCCGATGCGATGAACATCCTGGCCTTCTCGAAGAAGGCGATGGCGGTCGACGCGCGCAAGGTGCTCGCCTCCGCGATCGCCAATGCCGAGAACAACCACAACCTCGACGTCGACGCGCTCGTCGTCGCCGAGGCGTCGGTCGGCAAGTCGATCACCATGAAGCGGTTCGCCACCCGCGGCCGCGGCAAGTCCACCCGCATCCTCAAGCCGTTCTCGCGGCTGCGGATCGTCGTGCGCGAGCAGGAAGAAGCCTAATGGGTCACAAGAGCAACCCCATCGGTCTGCGCCTGCAGATCAACCGCACCTGGGACAGCCGCTGGTTCGCCGAGGGCGCGGACTATAAGAAGCTGCTGCTGGAGGATTTGAAGATCCGCCAGTACATCGTGAAGACGCTGCCGCAGGCGGCGATCTCCAAGGTGGTGATCGAGCGTCCGGCCAAGCTGTGCCGCATTTCGATCTACGCCGCGCGCCCCGGTGTCATCATCGGCAAGAAGGGCTCGGACATCGAGAAGCTGCGCAAGACGCTCGGCGCGATGACCAGCTCGGACGTGTCGCTGAACATCGTCGAGATCCGCAAGCCGGAAGTCGACGCCAAGCTCGTCGCGCAGGGCATCGCCGATCAGCTGGAGCGCCGTATCGCGTTCCGCCGCGCGATGAAGCGCGCGGTTCAGTCGGCGATGCGCCTGGGTGCCGATGGCATCAAGGTGTATTGCGGCGGCCGTCTGGGCGGCGCGGAGATCGCGCGTTCGGAAAGCTATCGCGAAGGTCGCGTGCCGCTGCACACACTGCGCGCGAACATCGACTATGCCGAGGCCGAGGCGCACACCGCCTATGGCGTCTGCGGCGTGAAGGTGTGGGTGTTCAAGGGCGAGATCCTCGGCCACGACCCGTTCGCGACCGATCGTCTCATGATGGAGGCCCAGACCTCCGGCGTGCGCCCGGCGCGCGATGACCGTCGCTAAGGAATAAAGGCAATGCTGCAACCGAAGCGCACCAAGTTCCGCAAGGCGTTCAAGGGTCGCATCCATGGCGACGCCAAGGGCGGCACCACGCTGAACTTCGGTTCCTATGGCCTGAAGGCCATGGAGCCGGATCGTATCACCGCACGCCAGATCGAGGCGGCCCGCCGCGCGATCACCCGTCACATCAAGCGCCAGGGGCGTCTGTGGATCCGCGTGTTCCCGGACGTGCCGGTGTCGTCGAAGCCCGCCGAAGTCCGCATGGGCTCGGGCAAGGGTTCGCCGGAATTCTGGGCCGCTCGCGTCAAGCCGGGCCGGATCCTGTTCGAGCTGGACGGCGTCGAAGGCCCGCTGGCCGCCGAGGCGTTCGAGCGCGCGGCGATGAAGCTGCCCATCAAGACCAAGGTCGTTGCCCGGCTGGGCGACACCTCGCACCTCGGAGGCGAGTAATGGCCAAGAACGACTTTAACGGCCAGAGCGACGACCAGCTGGTCGAGGCGCTGGGCAACCTGAAGCGCGAGCAGTTCAACCTGCGCTTCCAGGCGGCGACCAGCCAGCTCGAGAAGCCGAGCCGCGTGCGCGAGGTCCGCAAGGACATCGCCCGCATCAAGACCATCCAGGCGCAGCGCACCGCTGCGTCCGGCAATTAAGGGAGCCTAAGCACATGCCGAAGCGCGTGCTGACCGGGCTGGTCGTGTCCGACAAGGGCGAGAAGACCGTGGTGGTGAACGTCGAGCGTAAGGTGAAGCACCCGCTCTACGGCAAGATCATCCGCCGCTCGAAGAAGTATCATGCCCATGACGAGGGCAATGAGTATAAGGCGGGTGAGACCGTGCGCATCGAAGAGACCGCGCCGATCTCCAAGCTGAAGACCTGGAAGGTCGTGGGGCGCGTGAACACGCACGTCGCGCCGGAGCGGGTCGACGTCGACGCGTAAGCGCCGGCGATCACGCCGCTGACGGCGTTTCGGGCAGGGTCCGGCGGCAGCGCCGGAGACCACCCGAGCGACGCGGCGGAAAGACGGGGCGGGGGCATTGCCTTCTGTCCGTGGGGCGGCTACAGGGCCGCTCCCCCTGGCGCGGTTCGACCGCTGCCGGGGGTCGTTTTTTTAGGCGGGGCTGGGTCGGTATCCACCCCATAGGCGAGAAGGAAGCGGATCGATGATCCAGATGCAGTCCAATCTCGACGTCGCTGACAACAGCGGCGCGAAGCGGGTGCAGTGCATCAAGGTGCTGGGCGGGTCGAAGCGCCGCACCGCTGGCGTGGGCGACATCATCGTCGTCAGCGTCAAGGAAGCGCAGCCGCGTGGCCGCGTGAAGAAGGGCGACGTCCACCGTGCGGTGATCGTGCGCACCGCCAAGGACATCCGCCGCGCGGACGGGTCGGTGATCCGGTTCGACGGCAATGCCGCGGTGCTGGTCAACAAGAACGAGGAGCCGATCGGCACCCGTATCTTCGGCCCGGTCGTGCGCGAGCTGCGCGGCAAGAAGCACATGAAGATCATCAGCCTTGCGCCGGAGGTGCTGTAATGGCCGCCGCGAAGATCAAGAAGGGTGACCGCGTCGTCGTCCTGTCCGGCAAGGACAAGGGCAAGACCGGCACCGTGACGCTTGCCATGCCGAAGGACGGCAAGGTCGTCGTCGAGGGCGTGAACGTCGCGACCCGCCACCGCAAGCCGAGCCAGGCGAACCCGCAGGGCGGGCTGGAGCGGATCGAGGCGCCGCTGCACATCTCCAAGGTGGCGCACGTCACCGCGGACGGCAAGCCGACCCGCGTGCGTTTCGAGACCCAGGACGGCAAGAAGGTCCGCGTCGCCGTCAAGACCGGGGAGAAGATCGATGGCTGATGCCTACAAGCCCCGCATGAAGGCGATCTATGACGATCGCATCGTCAAGGCGATGACCGAGAAGTTCGGGTACAAGAACGTGCTCGAAATTCCCCGGATCGAGAAGATCGTGCTCAACATGGGCGTCGGCGAGGCGACCCAGGACAAGAAGCGCGTCGACCAGGCCGCGTCCGAGATGGAGTTGATCGCGGGCCAGAAGCCCGTCGTCACCAAGGCGAAGAAGTCGATCGCGCAGTTCAAGCTGCGCGAGGGCATGCCGATCGGCGTCAAGGTGACGCTGCGTCGCGAGCGCATGTACGAGTTCCTCGACCGCTTCATCACGATCGCGCTGCCGCGCGTCCGCGACTTCCGCGGGCTGAACCCGAAGAGCTTCGACGGTCGCGGCAACTACGCCTGCGGCATCAAGGAGCAGATCGTGTTCCCGGAGATCAGCTATGACCGCGTCGACAAGGTGCGCGGCATGGACGTGATCGTGACCACCACGGCGAAGACCGACGAGGAAGCGCGCGAGCTGCTTCGCCTGTTCGGCTTCCCGTTCCCGCAGGACGAGGCCGCCGACGAGCAGCCGCGTCAGGCTGCGTAACAAAGAGAGCTTAAGTCCATGGCGAAACTGAGTTCCGTGAACAAGAACGAGCGTCGCAAGAAGCTCGTGAAGCAATATGCCGGCAAATATGCCGCGCTGAAGGCGAAGGCCAACGACCAGAGCCTGGATGAGACCGAGCGTCTCATCGCGCGGCTGAAGATGGCCGAGCTGCCCCGCAACGCGAACCCGACGCGTATCCGCAACCGCTGCGCGCTGACCGGTCGTCCGCGTGCGTATTACCGCAAGTTCGGGCTTGCCCGTGTGATGCTGCGCGATCTGGCCAACAAGGGCCTGATCCCGGGTCTCACCAAGTCGAGCTGGTAAGGACGTATCATGGCAGTGACCGATCCCCTGGGTGACCTGCTCACCCGCATCCGCAACGGCCAGCGCGCGCGCAAGGACAGCGTCCTTTCGCCGTCGTCGAAGCTGCGCGTCCGCGTGCTCGACGTGCTGCAGCGCGAAGGCTACATCCGCGGTTATTCCGAGGAGCAGATGGGCCCCGCCGCCGGCGTGCGCATCGAGCTGAAGTATTTTGAAGGCCAGCCCGCGATCAAGCATGTCGCGCGCGTGTCCAAGCCGGGCCGCCGTATCTACAGCGGCTCGCAGGACCTGCCGCGCGTCATGAACGGCCTGGGCATCACCATCGTCTCGACGCCGCGCGGCGTGCTTTCCGATGCGGAAGCGCGCGAGCAGAACGTCGGCGGCGAAGTGCTGGCGGAGGTGTTCTGATGAGCCGTATCGGCAAGAAGGCGGTCGCCATTCCGGCGGGCGTCACCGCGACCCGCAACGGCAACGAGCTGTCGGTCAAGGGCCCCAAGGGCACCCTGTCGATGCCGCTGTCGGAACTGATCACCTATGACGTCCAGTCGGACTCGATCGGTGTGCAGCCGGCGAACGACACCAAGCGCGCACGCGCGTTCTGGGGGATGCAGCGCACGCTGGTGCAGAACCTGGTCACCGGCGTGACCGAGGGCTTCACCAAGAAGCTGCTCATCACCGGTGTCGGCTATCGCGCCGCGGCGCAGGGCAAGACCCTGAAGCTGCAGCTTGGCTACAGCCACGACGTCAACATCGACGTGCCGGAAGGCATTGAGGTGAAGACGCCGGACGCCACCACCGTCGAGATCAGCGGTGCCGACAAGCAGCGCGTGGGTCAGCTCGCCGCCGAAGTCCGCCGCTGGCGCAAGCCGGAGCCCTACAAGGGCAAGGGCATCAAGTACGACGGCGAGTATATCTTCCGTAAGGAAGGGAAGAAGAAGTGACCAAGGGTCTTTCGCTTTTCGAGAAGCGGCGTCGCCGCAACCGTACCGCGCTGCGTGCGCGTGCCGGCACCCGTCCGCGCCTGTCCGTGCATCGCTCGGGCAAGCACATCTATGCGCAGGTCATCGACGATGCGCAGGGCCGCACCCTGGCGTCGGCGTCGACGCTGGCTGGCCACGACGGCAAGACCGCGACCGTCGCGGCAGCCACCGAAGTCGGCAAGCGCGTGGCGGAGGCGGCCAAGGCCGCCGGCGTCACCCAGGTCGTTTTCGACCGTGGCGGCTTCCTGTTCCACGGCCGCGTGAAGGCGCTGGCCGAGGCGGCGCGCGAAGCCGGACTGGAGTTCTAAGACATGGCTGACGAGAACAACCAGCAGCCGCAGGCTGTGGAGAACGAAGCCGCAGCGGCGGCGCCGCAGGACGGCAACGCCGGCGGTTACCAGGGCGGCGATCGCGGTGCGCGTGGCGGCCGTGGCCGCGGCGGCCCGGGCGGCGGCGGCCGTGGTGGTCCTGGCGGCGGGCGCGGTGGCCGTGACGGCCGCGGCGGTGGTCGTCGCGACGACCGCAACCGTACCGAGGACGGTGGCGAGGAGCTGATCGAAAAGCTCGTCCACATCAACCGCGTGTCCAAGACGGTGAAGGGCGGCAAGCGCTTCGGCTTCGCGGCGCTGGTCGTCGTGGGCGACGGCAAGGGCCGCGTCGGCTTCGGTCACGGCAAGGCGCGCGAGGTGCCGGAGGCGATCTCGAAGGCGACCGCCGCCGCCAAGAAGAAGATGATGCGCGTTCCGCTGAAGGAAGGCCGCACGCTGCACCATGACGGCAACGGCCACTTCGGTGCCGGTCGCGTCACGGTCCGTTCGGCGCCGCAGGGCACCGGCATCATCGCGGGCGGCCCGATGCGCGCCGTCTTCGAAAGCCTGGGCGTGCACGACGTCGTGACCAAGTCGGTCGGTACGTCGAACCCGTACAACATGATCCGTGCGACGTTCGAGGCACTGGGCAGCCAGACCTCGCCGAAGGCGGTGGCACAGCGTCGCGGCAAGAAGATCGCCGACCTGCTGGGCCGCGCCCACGGCGCCGACGCAGCCAGTGCCGAGGCGGACGCCGCGGCCGTGGTGGAGTAAGCGACAATGGCTACGATCAAAGTCAAGCAGACCGGTTCGCCGATCCGCCGCACCAAGGATCAGCGCGCGACGCTGATCGGCCTGGGCCTCAACAAGATGCACCGGGTCGCGGAGCTGAACGACACCCCCGAGGTGCGTGGCATGATCCGCAAGGTGCAGCACATGGTGGAGGTGGTGGAGGGCTGACGCCCGCCGCCGTTTCCCCGGTGACAAATGACGGGAAGGGGGCTAACCGGCCCCCTTCCTTTTTCCATCAGCGCGACAAAAGCGAAAGCGAGTGCATATCATGAAGCTCAACGAACTCCGCGACAACGAAGGCGCCCGTCACCGCAAGATCCGCGTCGGCCGCGGCATCGGCTCGGGCAAGGGCAAGACCGGCGGTCGTGGCCAGAAGGGCCAGAAGAGCCGCGAGGGCGTGTCGATCGCCGGCTTCGAGGGCGGCCAGATGCCGCTGCACATGCGGCTGCCGAAGCGCGGCTTCAACAATATCTTCGCCAAGGATTATGCCGAGGTGAACCTGGGTTCGATCCAGAAGGCGATCGATGCGGGCAAGCTGACCGCCACCGACATCGACCATGCCGCGCTGAAAGCCGCTGGCCTGGCGCGCGGCGGCAAGGACGGCGTGCGCATCCTGGGCAAGGGGACGCTGTCGGCCAAGCTGTCTTTCACCGTCGCCGGCGTGTCGGCCGGTGCGCGCGACGCGATCGAGAAGGCCGGCGGTTCGGTGTCGGTGATCGAGGTCGTTCCGGCTGCGGACAAGGCCAAGGCCAAGCACCGCACCGCGCAGGCGGCGAAGAAGCAGGGCTGAGCGAACGCGCCCGGTCCGGTTCGGCTGCGCGCCGCATCGGACCGCGCTTCGTCGCCGGACCATTAGACATGGGCGCTGCGGCGCCTATATGGGCGGCGGGGGCGTGACAACGCATCCCGCCGTTCTTCGTTTCCAGGATATACCCGCACGATGGCATCCGCAGCCGACCAGATGGCGCAGAGCATCAGCCTCGCGAAATTCTCGCAGGCGACCGACCTCAAGAAGCGACTGTGGTTCACGATCGGTGCGCTGATCGTGTTCCGCCTGCTCAGCTATGTGCCATTGCCGGGGATCGACCCGACGCAGCTCAACCTGCTCGCCGAGCGGATGAAGGGCGGCGTGCTCGATTTCTTCAACACCTTCTCCGGCGGGTCGCTGTCGCGCGCGTCGCTGATCGCGCTGGGGGTGATGCCGTACATCACCGCCTCGATCGTGGTGCAGCTGGCGACCTCGCTCAGCCCGCAACTGGCGGCGATCAAGAAGGAAGGCGAATCGGGGCGCAAGAAGCTCAACCAGTACACCCGCTACGGCACGGTCGCGCTGACCGCGGTGCAGGGCTTCTTCATCGCGCGTGGGCTGGAGGCCGGCGGTGCGGTGCTGGAGCCGGGCACGCTGTTCCGCGTCGGCGCGGTGATCTCGCTGATCGGCGGCACGATGTTCCTGATGTGGCTGGGTGAGCAGATCACCAGCCGCGGGATCGGCAACGGCATCAGCCTGATCATCATGGCGGGGATCGTCGCGCATCTGCCGACGACGCTGCTCAACCTGCTGGAGGGCGGCCGTTCGGGTTCTATGAGCCCGGTGACGCTGATCGCGATCATCCTGGTGGTCGTCGGACTGATCCTGCTGATCTGCTTCATGGAGCGCGCCCAGCGCCGCATTCTGATCCAGTATCCCAAGCGACAGACGCAGCGCGGGATGCAGGCGGATCGCAGCCACCTGCCGCTCAAGATCAACACCGCGGGGGTGATCCCGCCGATCTTCGCCTCGTCGCTGCTGCTGCTGCCGCTGACGATCACCCAGTTCGCGGGCAACCGCGTGTCGGGCGAGAGCCGCTTCGGCGACATCATCATCACGCTGAACCAGTATCTGCAGCACGGTTCGCCGATCTACATGGCGCTCTATGCCGCGGGGATCATCTTCTTCTCGTTCTTCTACACCGCGGTGGTGTTCAACCCGGAGGAGACGGCGGAGAATCTGAAGCGGTATGGCGGGTTCATCCCCGGCATTCGTCCGGGCAAGAACACCGAGACGTATTTCGATTACGTGCTGACGCGCATCACCGTGATCGGCGCGGCGTATCTGACGTTCATCTGCGTGGTGCCGGAATATCTGGTGTCGGCGCTGTCGATCCCCTTCTATCTGGGCGGAACCAGCTTGCTCATCGTGGTCAACGTGACCATGGACACGGTGACGCAGATCCAGTCGCACCTGCTGGCGCACCAGTATGGCGACCTCATCAAGAAGGCCAAGCTGAAGGGCGCGCGGCGCCGCTGACGCGGGGTTGCGAGACGCGAGAGGGAGGAACAGGCTTCGTGAACATCATCCTTCTGGGGCCGCCGGGTGCGGGCAAGGGCACGCAGGCGCAGCGGCTGGTGGAGGATCGCGGCATGACGCAGCTGTCCACCGGCGACATGCTGCGCGCCGCGGTGAAGGCGGGCACGCCCGTCGGCGTCGAGGCCAAGACGATCATGGACGCCGGCGGTCTGGTATCCGATTCGGTCGTGTCCGCGCTGATCGGCGAGCGGCTGGATGCCGGCACCGGCGCCGGTGCGATCTTCGACGGCTATCCGCGCACTGCGGCGCAGGCCGAATCGCTCGACGGGCTGTTGTCCGAACGTGGCCAGCAACTCGACCACGTGATCGAACTGGCGGTGGACGAGGATGCGCTGGTCGAGCGGATCGTCGGCCGGTTCACGTGCGCCAACTGCGGCGCCGGCTATCACGACACGTTCAAGCAGCCCAAGGTTGCGGGCGTGTGCGATGCGTGCGGCGCGACCGAGTTCAAGCGCCGTCCGGACGACAATGAGGAAACCGTGCGCACGCGCATGGCCGAATATCGTGCCAAGACCGCGCCGATCATCCCGATCTACGAAGCGCGCGGGCTGGTCCACCGCGTCGACGGCATGGCCGACATCGACGCGGTCACCCGCGCGATCGCCGCGATCCTCGACGCGCGCTGACGTCCGGTGACGGCGGGGGCGCGAGT
>NZ_LSJO01000523.1:0-231 GCF_001556735.1 Sphingomonas sp. CCH9-F2
TGATGAGCCTTGGGGCTTTGGACTTCGGTCTGATCGTCGACGGCGCCGTCATCATTGTCGAAAACGCGCTGCGCCGGCTTGCCGAGCAACAGCATCATGAAGGCCGATTGCTCAGCGTCAAGGAACGGCTCGCGACCGTGGCAGCCGCTGCGCGTGAGATGATCCGTCCCTCTGTGTACGGGCAGGCAATCATCATCCTCGTCTACGTACCGCTGCTCACGCTGACCGGCG
>NZ_LSJO01000524.1:0-1074 GCF_001556735.1 Sphingomonas sp. CCH9-F2
CCCCAAGTGCCGCCGCATCCGCACTTTCCCGCGCCCGGTCGGGCGTCGCGGGCACCACATGGGTGACGCCGACGCCCGACCGGGCGCGGGAAAGTGCGGATGCGGCGGCACTTGGGGACGGGGTGGGCGCCGCGCAAATGCGCGATCCCGCCGTACTGGAGGACCGCAGAATCGCGCGGTCGCGTGCAGGAAGGCGAGTGCTGGGTGTGGCGGCCGAAGCGTCCCTTTCGTCGATCAGCACCGCCGAAACGCGCGTTGCGGGCGGGGACGACGTGCTGTTGATGAGCGACGGGTTCGCGGCACTGGTCGATGCCTATGGTGCCTATGACGGCCCGGGACTGTTCGCGGCTGTCGCCGAGCGCGGGCTGGCGGCGCTGGCAGTCGAACTGCGCGCGATCGAGCGCGATGATGCCGCCTGCCGCCGCTTCCCCCGTTTCAAGGCGAGCGACGACGCGACGGCATTGTGGCTGCGGATCGCCGCTTAGAGGCCCGACCCTAGACCCGGCGGCCCGAGAACAGCTGAATCAGGCCGACGACCAGCGCGACGACCAGCAGGATGTGGATCAGCCCGCCGGCGACATGGAAGCCGAAGCCCAGCAGCCAGAGTACCAGCAGAATCGCAACGATCGTCCACAACATGGCATCACCCTCCTGATCTTGTGATGCGGGCGAAACGATGCGCCGGGGAGTCGCGTTCCTGCGCTAGACATATTTCGACACAATCTGGATCAGGACGAGAGCGGCCGGGTCGTCCGCATCCCTCGGTCAAGGCTGCTTGCCCGTATCCCCGCCGCGTTCCGCCGCGAGCGCCATCGCGCGGGCCGATCCGGTCGCGGGCTTCACCTTCGTATCGTCGCGACCGGCGGTGACGAACAGCACCGCGGCGATCAGCACCGCGATCAGGATCAGCGCGGGAAGTCCGGAATAGCTGCGCACGCTGCGCTGCGGGCGATCGTCCGACATGTCATGAGGCATGGGAGGCTCCTTTCGAGGATGAATCCCGCGTCCAATGACGAATGCCGCTCGGCCGTTCCCGTTGATATGGATTACATTTTGTGGCTGTCGGCGTGGCCG
>NZ_LSJO01000525.1:0-503 GCF_001556735.1 Sphingomonas sp. CCH9-F2
GCGGCGTCGCCCGTCCCCACCCGACCCGCGCCATCGGCATCCCTTCGAGATATTGGAGCATCAAGACCTGCGCGGTGCCCGATGCAGCGCGGATCGGGCCGGTGACCGCGATATCGTGGCGGTCGCCGCTCGGCGCGACCGTCGAGGGGGCGACCGGGCTGCAGGGGCCGGGCGCGGGGCAGCCAAGGATATGGTCGAGCAACGCCAGGCTGGCCCGGTGGCGCATCGCCAGCGCGTCGACCCCGCCGGTATAGGATTGTACCGACAGTGCAGCGGCAGCGGCGTCGAATCCGGCCGGTCGCGTGTTCAACGGCTCGAACAGCGGATCGGCGCCCGGCGCCGAACGGTGGCCGACCGGCAGCGGGCAGCCCGGCGCCAACCCCGCCGCATAGGCTTCACCGCTGGCGATGGTACGCGAGGACGTGTTGGCCCACAGCCGCACGACGCCATCGGCCGGGCAACCGGTCGCCGGCAGTATCCCGGCCCGCGCGAACCAGCGGCGG
>NZ_LSJO01000526.1:0-10324 GCF_001556735.1 Sphingomonas sp. CCH9-F2
CCCGCGCGCCGTCCCAGTACCACCCGGACGCGCCGCTCCCCCAACCCCTCCCCGATGGGGAGGGGGGAGTATCGCCGCCGCCTGCGGAGTTTCGCATGACCACCTACCAGCCCGACGCGCTGATACGCGAGGATATCGCCGCCTATCTCGCGCAGCACGAATCGAAATCGCTGCTGCGCTTCATCACCTGCGGCAGCGTGGACGACGGCAAGTCGACGCTGATCGGGCGGCTGCTGTACGATTCGAAGCAGATTTTCGAGGATCAGCTGTCGGCGCTCGAGGCCGACAGCCGGCGCGTCGGCACGCAGGGGCAGAACATCGACTTCGCGTTGCTGGTCGACGGGCTGGCGGCGGAGCGCGAGCAGGGGATCACGATCGACGTCGCCTATCGCTTCTTCGCGACCGAAAAGCGCAAGTTCATCGTCGCCGACACGCCCGGCCACGAACAATATACCCGCAACATGGTGACCGGCGCGTCGACCGCCGATCTGGCGGTGATCCTGGTCGATGCGCGCAAGGGCGTGCTGACGCAGACACGGCGCCATTCGTATCTCGCCCACCTGATCGGCATCCGCAATATCGTGCTGGCGGTGAACAAGATGGACCTGGTCGGCTACGACAAGGGGACGTTCGACCGCATCCGCCTGGCCTATCGCGCCTTCGCCAGCGAGATCGGGATCACCGATTTCGCCGCGATCCCGGTGTCGGGGCTGGGCGGCGACAATATCGCGGCGCGCAGCGATGCGATGCCGTGGTACACCGGACCGACGCTGATCGAGCATCTGGAAACCGTGCCGGTCGATGCCGACCGCGAGGCGCGCGGGGCCTTCCGCCTGCCGGTGCAATGGGTCAACCGTCCCGATCTCGACTTCCGCGGCTTTGCCGGGACGATCGCCAGCGGCACGGTGAAGCCGGGCGATGCGGTGCGGATCGTGCCATCGGGGCGCACCACCAGCGTCGCGCGGATCGTCGCGCTGGGCGGTGATCTGGAACAGGCGCAGGCGGGGCAGTCGGTGACGCTGACGCTGGCGGACGAGGTCGATTGCTCGCGCGGCGACATGATCGCCGCCGCCGGCGACCCGCCCGAGGTGGCCGACCAGTTCGAGGCGACACTGGTGTGGATGGCGGACGAGCCGATGCTGCCCGGCCGTTCCTATGCGCTGCAACTGGGGACGCAGAGCGCGTCGGCGACGCTGCGCACGCCCAAGTATCAGGTCAACGTCAACACGCTGGAGGAGACGGCGGCGCGCACGCTGGAGCTGAACGCGATCGGCGTGGTGACGCTGGCGCTCGACAAGCCGATCGTCTTCGCGCCGTATGAGCAGAGCCGCGAGCTGGGCGGGTTCATCCTGATCGACAAGGCGACCAATGCGACGGTCGCGGCGGGGATGATCCGCTTTTCGCTGCGCCGCGCGCAGAACGTCCACCGCCAGCATCTGGACGTAACACGAGAGAAGCGCGCCGACCTGAAGAACCAAAAGCCGGCGGTGCTGTGGTTCACCGGCCTGTCGGGGGCGGGCAAGTCGACGATCGCCAATCTGGTCGACAAGAGGCTGGTGCGGATGAACCGGCACACCTTCCTGCTGGACGGCGACAATGTGCGCCATGGCCTCAACCGCGACCTGGGCTTCACCGATGCCGACCGGGTGGAGAACATCCGCCGCATCGGGGAGGTCGCGCGGTTGATGACCGACGCAGGGCTGATCGTGCTGACCGCGTTCATCTCGCCGTTCCGTGCCGAGCGCGACATGGTCCGCCAGATGCTCGCCCCCGGCGAGTTCGTCGAGGTGCATGTTGACACCGCGCTAGCGGCGGCGGAGGCGCGCGACGTCAAGGGGCTGTATGCCAAGGCGCGATCGGGGGCGCTCAAGAACTTTACCGGGATCGACAGCCCGTACGAGGCGCCCGAGGCACCGGAGATCCGCATCGACACCGCGGCGGAGGATGCCGAAGCGGCGGCGGAGCGGATCGTCGCGTGGCTGCTGGAGCGCGAGGAATAGCGGGTAGCGGCGGGGTGCGGCCAGTCCGGGCCGGCCGGGCTCCGGCGAAGGTCGGAGCGTCGCGGGGCGGACGCCGCGCTCCCTATCCTGGGTTCCGGCCTTCGCCGGAACACCGATAGGTCGTGGCGGCGTGGCCCGCGCGCCGGGCCACGCGACCCGCCGGCGCTTACTTGGGCGCGAGCACCATCAGCATCTGGCGGCCTTCCATGCGCGGATAGGCTTCGACCTTGGCGACGTCCTGCACCTGTTCGGCGACGCGCTGGAGCACGTTCATGCCAAGCTGACCGTGGCTCAGCTCGCGGCCGCGGAAGCGCATGGTGACCTTCACCTTGTCGCCCTCCTCGATGAACTCGACGACCTTCTTCATCTTGGTGTCGTAATCGTGGTCGTCGATGTTCGGACGCATCTTGATCTCCTTGATCTCCTGCGTCTTCTGCGACTTGCGGGCGAGGTTGGCCTTCTTCTGCGCCTCGTACTTGAACTTGCCGACGTCCAGGAACTTGGCGACGGGCGGATCGGCGTTGGGCGACACCTCCACCAGATCCAAGCCGACCTCGCGCGCCTGCTCCATCGCCTCGCGCGTGTACATCACGCCCAGGTTCTCGCCCTCGTGATCGATCACGCGGACCTTGGGGCTCTGGATCCACTCATTGAACCGCGGGCCATTCATCGGCGGCGCCTGCATCGGGCGGCGCATCATGGGAGGACGGATTGGTACTTCTCCTGATATGGTACTAACGTTTCTATATAAGCGATCTTGCGTCCGTTTTGAAGATAGTCGTTATCGCTTAAGATCGGGTGCCGTTCCTTCGAAGCGCAGCATCTCGATCGTGGCGCCCAGCGTCAGCATCTCCTGCCCTTGGCTGCCCAGCCGGCGCAGCGCGACGGTGCCCTCGTCCGCCTCGCGCTTGCCGACTACCAGCAGGTTCGGAACCTTCGCCAGCGAATGTTCGCGCACCTTGTAGTTGATCTTCTCGTTGCGCAGGTCGGTCTCGACGCGGATGCCGGCCTTCCTCAGCTCGGCCGCGACCTGGACCGCGTAATCGTCGGCATCCGACACGATCGTCGCGACCACCGCCTGGACGGGGGCCAGCCACGTCGGGAAGCGGCCGGCGTGGTGCTCGATCAGGATGCCGATGAAGCGTTCGAACGTGCCCAGGATCGCGCGGTGCAGCATGATCGGGCGATGGCGCTGGCCGTCCTCCGCGACATAGCTGGCGTCGAGCCGCTCGGGTAGGACGCGGTCGGACTGGATCGTGCCGACCTGCCACGTCCGCCCGATCGCGTCGGTCAGGTGGAATTCCAGCTTCGGCGCGTAGAAGGCGCCTTCGCCGGGCAGTTCCTCGAACTTCTCCTTGATCGCGTCGGACAGGTGCGAGGACATCACCGCCTCGCGCAGCTCCGCTTCCGCCTGATCCCACATCTCGTCGGAGCCGAAGCGCTTTTCGGGGCGCAGCGCCAGCTTCACCGCATAGTCGGTGAAGCCCAGATCGGCGTAGACCGAATCGAGCAGCTCGCAGAAGTTGCGCACTTCCTCGACCAGCTGGTCCTCGCGCACGAAGATATGCGCGTCGTCCTGCGTGAACTGGCGTACGCGCATGATGCCGTGGAGCGCGCCATGCGCCTCGTTGCGGTGGCAGCAGCCGAATTCGGCCATGCGGATCGGCAGGTCGCGATAGCTCTTGATGCCCTGCTTGAAGATCAGGACGTGCGCGGGGCAGTTCATCGGCTTCAATGCCATCAGCTCGGCATCGCCCGACAGCACGGCACCCTCGTCCTCGGTATTGGGCACTTCGTCGGGGACGACGAACATGTTCTCGCGATACTTGCCCCAGTGGCCGGACTGTTCCCACTGGCGCGCGTCCATCAGCTGCGGCGTCTTCACCTCGGCATAATCGGCCGCGTCGAGGCGGCGGCGCATATACGCCTCCAGCTGACGCCACAGCACGAACCCGTTGGGATGCCAGAACACCGACCCCTGCGCCTCGGACTGGAGGTGGAACAGGTCCATCTCCGCGCCGATCTTGCGATGGTCGCGCTTGGCGGCTTCCTCCAGCCGGAACAGATGCTGGTCGAGCTGCTTCTTGTTGAGCCAGCCGGTGCCGTAGATGCGGCTGAGCATCGCGTTCTTCTGGTCGCCGCGCCAATAGGCGCCCGACACGCGCGTCAGCTTGAACGCCTGCGGATCGAGCTTGCCCGTGGAGGCCAGGTGCGGGCCGCGGCACATGTCAAGCCAGTCACCGCCCGACCAATAGACGGTCAGCTCCTCATCCTCTGGCAGTTCGGCGGCCCATTCGGCCTTGAACGTCTCACCCTGTTCGCGCCAGCGCGCGATCAGCTGTTCGCGTGTCCACATCTCGCGGCGCAGCGGCTTGTCGGCGGCGATCAGGCGGCGCATCTCCGTCTCGATCGCGGGCAGATCCTCGTCGGTGAACGGGCGGTCCTTCCCATCCACCTTGGGCGGCGCGAAATCGTAGTAGAAGCCGTCGTCGGTTGCCGGGCCGAAGGTGATCTGCGTGCCGGGAAACAGGTTCTGCACCGCTTCGGCCAGCAGATGCGCGAAATCGTGACGCGCCAGTTCCAGCGCGTCCGCCTCGTCCTTCTGCGTCACCAGCGCGAGGCGGGCGTCGCGTTCCAGCGGGCGCATGATGTCCCGCAATTCGCCGTCCACCCGCGCCGCGATCGCCGCCTTGGCGAGACCGGGGCCGATCGACGCCGCGATATCCGCGGGCGTGGTGCCGGGCGCGACGTTCCGAACCGAACCATCGGGCAGCGTGATCGAAAGCGTGTCCATGCCAATACAATTCCTGCGAACCAGCGGTGCTGCGGCTTATGCGCCCCAGCGTCCGGCGAAAAGAGCGACCGGAGGGGAAATCGTCGCGAAGGCGGGTGCGGTCGCTCGTCCACCCGCTTCCGGGTGGGCGGCGGCTGCGTCAGGCGGTGACGCGCGCGCCGGCCCCCGGACGCGCCGGGGTGGTGGTGGTAGTGAGCGGGGCGTGCGTCATGACGCGGGCGATATAGCGCGCGCGCCGGACGTGCGCCAGATGAGTCTGTCCTGCGCCGCCGCCTCCCGGCCATTCCGCCGGCGCGCGCGGCGTCCTATATCGGCGGCACCATGTTCGACGTCGTCGCCGCCAACCCGCACTTCTACCTGATGCTGGGCGTCCTGTTCGTCGCGGCGGTGGTCGCGCGGCGCATCCCGGTGCTGCGCACATTGGTCAGCATCGCCTTCTGGGGGGCAGCGGGGCTGCTGCTGTTCGCCGCGGTGGTGGAGCGCGAGCGGTTCGACCCGTGGGTGGCGCGGATCGCGGCGGGGCTGAACATGGACAGCCAGCAGGTGGCGGGCGAGGAGACGCGCATCCGCATGAGCCGCGACGGGCATTTCTACGTCCGCGCGACGATCGGCGGGGCGGAGCGGCGGTTGCTGGTCGACAGCGGCGCGACGATCACCGCGCTGTCCCCCGCCACCGCGGCGGCGGCCGGGGTGGAAGTGAAGCCGGCGATGTTCCCGGTGGTGCTGAAGACCGCCAACGGCACGATCCGGGCCGATACCGGCGAGGTGCGCGAGCTGCGCTTCGGCAATGTCGTGGCGCGCGACCTGGCGGTGGTGGTATCGCCCGCATTCGGCGACATCGACGTGCTGGGGATGAATTTCCTGTCGCGGCTCAAATCCTGGCGGGTCGAGGGGCAGACGCTGATCCTGACCCCGCATCATCCGCAGGGCACGGACGGTGCCGTGAAAACGGCCACGGGCACGGCGCGTTAGCATCTCGTTCACTACGATCGGATAGCGTCGCCCCCGCCCGCGGCCATCGCGGCGCGCCATGTGCGAGGATTGTGATGAAGGGGCCGTTCGACCGCGCCTATGCCGCGCTCGAGTTCCTGCTGGAACATGCGCTGGCCCCCACGCCGTCGCATTACGAGATGGCGTACACGCATCTGGGCGGTGGCAACGATGCGCTGACCGCCGAGGTCGCGCGGCTGACCGAAGGGGGCGTGCGGCTGACCGCGGAGCAGGCATCGACGCTGGCGGCGCAATTCTGCGGCCGCGAGGATGCCGCCGCGCACGCGCAGATGTTGCACCACACCGAGCGGCTGGAAACGCTGACCAACCAGACGCAGGACCTGACGGGCGGATTCGGGCGCGACCTGTCGGGCTTTCCCACGCAGGGCACGCCGCTGGCGAATCTGACGACGCAGATGGTGTCGCGGTTGGCCAAGGCGGAGCGCGAGCTGGCCGATATCGCGGTCGACATCAGCGCGCTGCGCGAGCGCGTGGCCGGGCGCGGCGACGACGAGGCGCACGACCGGCTGACGCAGGCCGCGAACCGCGACGACGGCGACAGTTTCCTGGTGTCGCTGGCCGAGGAGCCGGAGGGCTATACGCTGGCGCTGGCCAAGCTGGACGGGCTGTACCGGATCAACGAGGAATTCGGGCTGGGCGTCGGCGACAACGTGCTGCGCGCGATGGCGACGACGCTGCGCCAGGCGTGCGGGGAGCACGAGCTGATCCGCTGGGCGGGCGACGAGTTCATGACCGTGTTCCGCGGGGTGCCCGCGGCGCGCGCGACCGCGATGATCGAGGAAGCGCGCGAGGCGATGGCGCGGCGCACGCTGCGGCTGCGCGACAAGGGTACGCCGATCGGCACCGTCACCTTCTCCGCCGGCATCGCCGCGGCCGCCGCGGACGGCCCGGCCGAGGCGATCCGCCGTGCCAAGACGCAGGTGCTGGCGGCGATCGCGCAGGGCGGCAACCGCGTCGTCGCCTGACCCCGAAGGGCACGCCGGGGCGGGCGTCAGGCGACGCCGAACGGGACGACGTGGTTGTCCTGCGTATGCCCGATCAGCGCACGGCCCAGATAGGGGACGCCCATCTCCCCGCACCAGCGCGCCATCATCGCCTCCAGCGTCTCGCCCCAGGCGGGGACATTGTCCTTCACCGCGGTCACCGCGCCCAGCCGTACGCCGGCGATGCCGCGCAGCTGGGTGGCGTGCGCCATGGTGAACAGCATCCGGTCCACCGCGTACATCGCCTCCGACACTTCCTCGACGATCAGGACGTGGTCGGTCAGGTCGGGCAGATAGGGCGTGCCCGCCAGCGCGGCGAGGATCGACAGGTTGAACGCGGCGCTGGGCCGCCCCGCCAGCCCAGGTTCCAGCCCCGCACGATCGCCGCGCGCCAGCCAGCCGAGCGCGCGCGCTACCGTCTGGTCGCCGCCCTGCCGCCTGATGTCGGCGGCCATCGGCCCGTGCGTCGGCCGGCCGATGCGCCGTGCGTAGAGCGCGCCGAGCAGGAAGCCGACGTCGGAATAGCCCAGATACGCCTTGCGCCGCGCCGGCTCCTTCAGCTGCGGCATGATCGTCGACAGGATGCGGTTCGATCCATAGCCGCCGCGCAGGAACCAGATCGCGTCGAAGGCGGGATCATTGGCATATTCCAGGAACGCGGCGGCGCGCACCGCGTCCGACCCGGCGAAATGCCCGTCATGCGCATAGCATTGCGGATGGAACACCAGATCCACCTCGGGATAAGCGATCGCCGCGAAGGCGCTGACGGGCGCGATCACGTCGGGATTGGCCACGCTGCTGGCCGCCAGTACCCCGATGCGCATCCGTTCCGCCCCGCTTTGCCTTGCCACGTCCATCCAAAGTGCCGATAGCGTACCGCCATGCATGACGGCAACGTGCGCGACCGGCGCTTCTTCCTGGTCGGTATCGGCGGATCGGGGATGATGCCGCTGGCGATGATCCTGGCGGGGCGCGGCGCGATCGTCGCGGGCAGCGACCGGGGGCTGGACCAGGGGCGGGTCCCCGCCAAGTTCGACGAATTGCGCGCGCGCGGCATCGCCTTGTTCCCGCAGGACGGCAGCGGCATCAGCGACGAGGGACAGACCGTCGTCGCCTCGGCCGCGGTGGAGGCGACGGTCGCCGACATGGTCGCCGCGCGCGACCATGGCTGCGCGCGCATGTCGCGTGCCGAGCTGAACGCCGCGCTGTTCAACGCCAGCCGGATGCCGATCGGCGTCGCGGGGACCAGCGGCAAGTCGACGGTGACCGGCATGATCGCGACGATCCTGCACCATGCCGGCACCGATCCCACGGTGATGAACGGCGCGGTGATGAAGGATTTCGCCGCCGCCGACCGCCCCTTCGCCAGTGCGCTGGTGGGATCGGGCGATTCTTATGTCAGCGAGGTGGACGAAAGCGACGGGTCGATCGCGCTGTACCGGCCGCAGGTGGCGGTGCTGAACAACGTCAGCCTGGATCACAAGTCGCTGGAGGAGCTGAACCGGCTGTTCGGCGATTTCCTGGCCAAGGCGCGGCACGGCGTGGTCAATGCCGACAACGACGATGCCGCACGCGCCGCCGCGGCGTTGCCGGCGGAGCGGGTGACGCGCGTGTCG
Organism: Sphingomonas sp. CCH9-F2; assembly: GCF_001556735.1. Classification (NCBI taxonomy): domain Bacteria; kingdom Pseudomonadati; phylum Pseudomonadota; class Alphaproteobacteria; order Sphingomonadales; family Sphingomonadaceae; genus Sphingomonas; species Sphingomonas sp. CCH9-F2. The sequence continues at coordinate 8,405 of NZ_LSJO01000526.1, forward strand.
CTGCGCGATCCGGCCGCGGACGTGTATGCCGGTGCGATCGCGGAGGCGCCGTTCGCGGTGTCGTTCGATCTGGCGCGGCGCGGGATGGCGGCGGGGCGCGTGGCGCTGCGCGTGCCCGGGCGGCACAATGTCGCCAATGCGCTGGCGGCGATCGGCGCGGTGCTGGCCGCCGGGCTGCCGATGGAACAGGCGCTGGCGGGGATCGCGCGCTTCACCGGCTTGCGCCGGCGGTTCGACCTGGTGGGGGAGGCCGATGGCGTCGCGGTGATCGACGATTTCGGGCACAATCCCGACAAGATCGCCGCCACGCTGGACACGCTGCACGCCTTTCCCGGGCGCGTCATCGTGCTGTTCCAGCCGCACGGCTTCGGCCCGCTGAAGGTGATGCGTGCCGAACTGGTGGCGATGTTCGCCGGGAAACTGCGTGCGGGCGACCTGCTGGTGATGCCCGATCCCGTCTATCAGGGCGGGACGACAGTGCGCGAGGTGACCAGCGCCGATATCGTCCGCGACGTGGTGCTGGCGGGCGCGCAGGCGGTGCATATTGCGGACCGCGCGGAGGCGGCGGCGCATTGCGTCGCGCTGGCGCGCGCGGGCGACCGGATCGTGGTGATGGGCGCGCGCGACGATACGCTGCCGCTGCTGGCGGCGGAGATGGTCGCGGGACTGGCGGCGCGGCGGAAATAGCGCGGCCCGCGCCGCCCGTCCTGCGGCTCAGCTGGCGTGCTGGCGCATCGCCTGGCGGACCGCATGGTCGAAATGGTCGCCGGCGTTGACGCGGCAGGTTTCGACCGACACCGGGACCAGCCGTTCGAGGCCGCGCACGTCCTCGGTCACGCGCTCATGCCCCTTGCCGGCGGGCGCGACGTTCCAGCTGACGGCTTCGGGCTGGAAGATCGCATCCACCCCGGCGCGGTCGCCGCACACCGCGGTGAAATCCTGCCCGCGGTCGCTGAGCATCGCGACATAGCGCGCACCGCCGCTGCCCGGCACCACCGCCTGTTCGCGAAGCGCCGGTGCGGCAAAGGCGGTGCCGGCCGATGCCATCATCGCGGCGCCGACGATTCCGATCATGATCCTGTTCATTTCAGCCTCCATCAACGATGAGGCTTCTGGAACGGCCGTGATATCAGGGCGGTTGCTTGCCCTGATCGACATGGACAAATGTTCATGCGCCATTTGGTGTACGTTCATCTTGGCGCGCGGTCGCCTGTTCTTCATCGTTGCTTCATGTGGCGATCGCCATTGCCAGCAATGAGCCTCGACCCTAGCTACGGGGCGATGACCGATGCTGCCCCTGCCGCCCGCCCGCGCCTTGCCTATCACCTGACCGAGGGGAGCGGCCCGGCGATCGTGTTCCTGCCGGGCTATGCCTCCGACATGGGCGGGACGAAGGCGCTGGCGCTGGAGGCGTGGGCGGTGGCGACCGGGCGCGCGTTCCTGCGCTTCGACTATGGCGGATGCGGCGCCAGCGAGGGCGCGTTCGAGGACCAGTCGCTGGCCGACTGGCGCGACGACGTGCTGGCGATGATCGATCATGCCGTCAGTGGCCCGGTGGTGCTGGTGGGATCGTCGATGGGCGGGTGGCTGATGCTGCTGGCGGCGCTGGCGCGGCCCGACCGCGTCGCCGCGTTGGTCGGCATCGCGCCCGCGCCCGACTTCACCGACTGGGGGTTCAGCCAGGACGAGAAGATGTACCTCCTCCAGCACGGGCGGCTGGAGCGCGCCAATCCCTATGGTCCCGCGCCGACCGTCTACACGCGGCGCTTCTGGCAATCGGGGGAGGCTAGCCGGCTGATGCACGGGCCGATCGCCTTCGATGGCCCGGTGCGGTTCCTGCAGGGGCAGGCGGACCCGGACGTGCCGTGGCACCGCACGGTCGCGCTGGCGGGGCTGATCCGCTCGCCGCACGTCCAGACG
>NZ_LSJO01000527.1:0-582 GCF_001556735.1 Sphingomonas sp. CCH9-F2
ACAAGCTCGAACTCGATATTCCAGTATTGTTGCCGGACCTTCCTGACGCGGCCGACGCTTGCCTGGACCGTCTCGTATCAACCCTGTCAAAGCGCGAAGGCGTCGAGCGGGCGCATGTGATCTGCCTCGATGGCGACACGCCGGCGGCCCTGTGCATCCATTTCGACGCCGCCAAGCTACCGCTGCCGCGATTGCGTGAAATGGTGCGGGCCGCAGGTGCCGAAATCACTGAACGCTACGGTCATGCGATCTGGCAGGTGACGGGGATCAGTCACGAACGGCGGGCGCGCACGGTCAGCGATGCGCTATGCGCGTTGCCCGGGGTGGTACAGGCAAGCGCCAGCACCAGCGGGTCGGTCCGGGTCGAATATGATCGCCGAGAGACCACAGAAGAGGAAGTGCGCGCTGCTCTTCGCAAGCTGAAGGTGAGGGTTGGCAAGCGGGTCGCCGCCGATGACCATGCCGGCCACGACCACGGCCCCGGGGGCCACGACGCGGGCGAAGAGAAGCACGGCCCCGGCGATGGTCACGACCATAGCCACGCCGAATTTCTCGGCCCCAATACCGAGCTGATCTTCGCGC
>NZ_LSJO01000528.1:0-315 GCF_001556735.1 Sphingomonas sp. CCH9-F2
CGGGCAAGGGCTTCGCGGTCGTCGCATCGGAAGTGCGCGCGCTGGCGCAGCGCTCCGCCGACGCCGCCAAGGACGTCAAGACGCGCATCACCGCGTCGAGCGAGCAGGTCGAACTGGGCGCGGCGCTGGTATCGCAGACCGGCGAGGCGTTGACCCGCATCATCGCGCGCATCACCGAGATCAGCGCGCTGATGTCCGACATCGCGTCGTCGGCGGAGCAGCAGTCCACCGGATTGCAGCAGGTCAATACCGCGGTCGCAGAGATGGACGGCGTGACGCAGCAGAACGCCGCGATGGTCGAGGAAGCAACCGCCG
>NZ_LSJO01000529.1:0-2293 GCF_001556735.1 Sphingomonas sp. CCH9-F2
GAGCGGACCGCGGCGCGGGCGTCGATCGGGCGGATCTGTTCCAGCACGTCGTCGGCGGTCTGGATCAGCGTCGCGCCGTCGCGGATCAGCGCGTTGCAGCCGTGCGCGCGCGGATCGAGCGGGTGGCCGGGCACCGCCATCACCTCGCGCCCCGCCTCGCCCGCCAGCCGCGCGGTGATGAGCGAGCCGGACCGCGGCGCCGCCTCCACCACCAACGTCCCCAGCGACAGGCCGGCGATAATGCGGTTGCGATGCGGGAAATGCCGGGCGCGCGGCTCGGTCCCCGGCGGCATTTCGGCGAGCAGCAGCCCTTCCTGGGCGATCCGTTCCTGTACCGCGGTGTTTTCGGGCGGATAGACCACGTCGATCCCGCCCGCGATCACGCCGATCGTCGCGGGCAGCGCGCCGTCGTGCGCGGCGGTGTCGATCCCGCGCGCCAGCCCCGACACGACCGTCGCGCCGCGCGTCGACAGCGCGTGGGCGATCTGCCGCGCGAAGCGGCACGCCGCGGCGGAGGCGTTGCGCGCGCCGACCATCGCCACCGGCAGCCGCGCCGCCAGCGAGAGGTCGCCGCGCGCGGTCAGCACCGCCGGGGGATTGTCGCTTTCGGCCAGCAGACGCGGATAATCGGCATCGCCCAGGAACAGGTGGCGCGCGCCGATCCGCGCCAGCAGCGCGCTTTCGCGTTCCGCCAGCGCGACCGGCGGCACTATCGGCGCGCGTCCGCCGCCGCGCCGCGCCAGATCGGGAAGCGCGTCGATCGCGGCGGCGGCGGTGCCGAAGCGTGCGATCAGCTGACGATAGGTGACCGGCCCGATCGACGGCGTGCGGATCAACCGCAGCCGCGCCAGCGCCTCACTCACCCGCGCCGCTCTCCGCCGGACCGTCGGTGGGCGCCGCCTTCTTCGCGCCGACGCGCGGTTCGGTCCCGTCGATCAGCCGCGCGACATTGGCGCGATGCTTCCACAGGACGATCCCGGCCAGCGCCATCAGCAGCGGGACGATGTCGAACCGCCCCAGCATCGCCGCGGCCACCGGCGTCCCGATCGCCGCGGTCATCCCCGCCAGCGAGGAGATGCACGTCGCGGCGAGCAGCCCCAGCCACAGCGCCGCGAACACCAGCCCCAGCGGCCACCACAGCCCCAGCGCGATGCCCATCAGCGTCGCCACGCCCTTGCCGCCGCGGAACCCCAGCCACACCGGATAGCAATGGCCGACGAACGCGCCCGCCGCGGCCAGCGGTGCCTCGCCCGGCAGCAGCCACGCCGCCAGCAGTACCGCCGCCAGCCCCTTGCCCATGTCGAGCAGCAATGTGGCAGCGGCCAGCCCCTTGCGCCCGGTGCGCAGCACGTTGGTGGCGCCGATATTGCCCGAGCCGATCTGCCGCAGGTCGCCCGCCCCGAACGCGCGTGTCAGCAGCACCCCGAACGGGATCGAGCCCAGCAGATAGCCGCCGAGCAGCGCCGCGACGGGCGGCATCCAGACGATGGCGTTGGTCAGCGTTGATCCCCTTTTGTCCCGCTTCTAGCGAAAAGTCCGGCGCGATGCCATGCCCAGATTTGCGTGATCTGATTGCCGGGCGCGGGTCCTGACCCTAAGCGCGGCAGGATGAGCGATGCGCGCCCGATCCTGTTTTTCGATTCCGGTGTCGGCGGCCTGTCGGTGGTGGCGCCGACCCATGCGCTGCTGCCGACCGCGCCGATCGTCTACGCTGCCGATTCGGCGTTCTTCCCTTATGGCATCCGCAGCGAGGCGGAGATCGCCGCGCGCGTCCCCGCGCTGCTGGGGCGGCTGGTCGAACGATATCGCCCGCGACTGGCGGTGATCGCGTGCAACACCGCCTCGACGATCGCGCTGCCTGCGGTGCGCGCCGCGCTGGACGTACCCGTCGTCGGCACCGTGCCCGCGATCAAGCCCGCCGCCGCGATGAGCGCGACGCGCGTCATCGGCGTGCTGGGGACGGAGGCGACCGTGCGCCAGCCCTATGTGGACGATCTGGCGGCGCGCTTCGCCGCGGATTGCACGGTACTGCGCCACGGATCGGCGGGGCTGGTGACGCTGGCGGAGTCGGAACTGGCCGGGCAGGTCGCGCCGGAGGCGGCGGTGGCGCACGAGCTTGACGGCTTGTTCGCCCAGCCGGGCGGGGACCGGATCGACGTGATCGTCAACGCCTGCACGCATTTTCCGCTGCTGGCGGCGCAGATGGCGGCGGTCGAGCCCGGCGTGCGGTTCGTCGATGGCGGGCCGGGGATCGCCCGGCGCATCGCATCGCTGACCGAGGGGCAGTCGTGGC
>NZ_LSJO01000053.1:0-7173 GCF_001556735.1 Sphingomonas sp. CCH9-F2
GCGCGGAGGCGCAGGGCGATGCCGGACCGGTGCTGTGGCGCCACGGCGCGCCCGTGGACGCGGCGCTGGCGCACCGGCCGGCGACGCGCGCGCTGATCGCGGCGATCGCGGGGGTGGAGGAAGCGGCGTTCGTGGCGCTGGCGCCGGGCGCGCATGTTCCGCCGCGGCGCGGGCCGACGCGGGCGCTGCTGACCTGTCACTTGGGGCTGGCGGTGCCCCGCGACGGCGACGTGCGGATGCGCGTGCACGACCGGATCGTCCGCTGGGCGGAGGGCGAGACGCTGGTGTTCGACGACACGTGCGAACACGAAATGTGGAACGACAGCGGCGCCGCGCGCATCGTCCTGGCGATCCGTTTCGCGCGGCCGCTGCGCCAGCCGGGACGCTGGGTGGCGGACCGGATGCTGCGGTGGATGCGCCGCGCGGGGGCATGACGGCTTGGCGGGCGGAAACACTTCCTTTCCGCCCGCACGCTTGATCCGCGCCGCGTCCCGCGCCACATCGCGGCCATGCTGATCGAAACCGAAGCCACGCCCAATCCGGCCACGCTGAAATTCCTGCCCGGCCGCGCCGTCATGGACGCGGGCACGCGCGATTTCGCCACCCCCGAAGAGGCGGAGGCCAGCCCGCTGGCGACCGCCTTGTTCGATCTGGGCGACGTCACCGGCGTGTTCTTCGGCCGCGATTTCGTGTCGGTGACCGCCGCGCCCGGCGTCGAATGGACGATGCTGAAGCCCGACGTGCTGGCGATCCTGATGGATCATTTCACCGCGCAGATGCCGCTGTTCCGGGCCGCATCCGCCGATTTCGCGGTGCCGGCGGAGGATGACGGCATCGTCGACGATCCCGCCGACGCCGATATCGTCGCGCAGATCCGCGACCTGATCGAGACGCGCGTTCGCCCCGCGGTCGCCAATGACGGCGGCGACATCGTCTATCGCGGGTTCGACAAGGGCAAGGTGTACCTGAGGATGCAGGGCGCGTGCGCGGGCTGTCCGTCGTCGAGCGCGACGCTGAAGAACGGCATCGAGCAGTTGCTGCGCCATTATGTCCCCGAAGTGACCGAGGTGCGCGCGGTCTGACGGGCGCGCGCCTGCCGATCCTTCCCCCTTCACGAAAGGTTGCCCCGCCATGTCCCGTGCCCTTGACGATGCCGCGCTCGACCAGCTGTTCCGCACCGCGCGCAGCTACAACGGCTATCGCGACGAACCGGTGGGCGAGGACAAGCTGCACGCGATCTGGAACCTGATGAAGATGGGGCCGACGTCCGCCAACCAGCTGCCCGCGCGGATCGTGTGGTGCGTATCGGACGCGGCGAAGGCGACGCTGGCGGCGGCATGTTCCGACGCCAACAAGCCGAAGGTCCTGGGCGCACCCGTCACCGCGATCATCGCGATGGACGTGGATTTCCACGAATATCTGCCCGAGCTGTTCCCGCACACCGACGCCAAGAGCTGGTTCGACGGCAACCGCGAGCTGCGCGAGGCGTCGGCGTTCCGCAACTCCTCGCTCCAGGGCGGCTATTTCATCATGGCGGCGCGGGCACTGGGGCTGGATACCGGGCCGATGTCCGGCTTCGATGCGGGCGCGGTGGACAAGGCGTTCTTCGCCGACACGCCGTCGGTGCGCACCAACTTCATCTCGACGCTGGGCTATGGCGATCCCGCGACGATCTTCGACCGCAGCCCGCGGCCGGCGTTCGAGAAGTTCAACCGGATCGCGTGACGGCCGGTCGGGACCGGCCGACGCCGGAACACGCCGCGAAAACCCGCGCCGTCATGCCGGACCCGTTCCGGCATCCACCGTGCCGCACGCCCGGAAGGCGTCGATCGTGCGGCACGGTGACCCCCGGAACGGGTCCGGGGTGCCGGATCGTACGCGACCGCTCCGGCGACTTTCAGAGCGGTGACGAACGCATCCCGTCGGCCGGCACTTTGCGCGGGGACTTGCGAAGCGCGCGCCCCGTGGCATGAGCAGGCGATGCCGCCGCGTACCCTCATCATCGACACCGCCACCCCCGCCTGTTCCGTCGCATTGATCGAGGCGGGCCGGGTGACCCTGGGCTATGAGCATGAGGTGGTCGGCCGTGGCCATGCCGAGCGGCTGATCCCGATGATCGCGTCCCTTCCCGACGGTGGCCGCGCGGAGCACATCCTCGTCGATGTCGGCCCCGGCAGCTTCACGGGTATCCGGGTGGGGATCGCGGCCGCGCGGGGGCTAGCGCTCGGCTGGGGTGCCAGCGTCTCGGGCTATTCGTCGCTCTCGCTGATCGCGATGGATTATTTCCTGTTTGGCCAGTGCGGCGATACGGCGTTCGCCGTCGTGATCGAGGGCGGCCATGGCGAGGTGTTCATGCAACGCTTCGCCGGAAGGCCCGATTTCGGCGCGCTGGACGAGCCGGCATCGCTCAAGCCCGCGGATGCCATCGCCCGGCTGGACGGCATGGAAGCCGTGGGAACCGGCGTGGAACGGCTGGTCGACCTGCCCCCGGCGCAACGCGGACCTGCGCTGTTGCCATGGGCATTGCTCGCGCGAGAATTGCCGGAATCGTACCGGATGCTTCCTCCCCATCCCTTCTACGGCCGCGCGCCCGATGCCAAGCTGCCCGGCGGGGTGGTGCCGGCATGAGCACGCGATCGCGGATGGTCGAACTGACGAGCGCCGGGGCCGCCGACGCCGATACCGTCGACCGGATCATGGCCGCCGCGTTCGACCCGCAATATGGCGAGGCGTGGACCCGCAGCCAGTGCATCGGTATCCTGGCGATGCCGGGCGTGTGGCTGACGCTGGCGCGCGTCGACGGGGTCGCCGCGGGGTTCGCGCTGACCCGCGCGATCATGGACGAGGCCGAGCTGCTGCTGATCGCGGTCGACCCGGCATACCGCCGCGCGGGCGCCGGCGGCGCGTTGCTGCGCGGGGTGATTGCCGACTGCCGTGCGCGCGGGGTCGCCAGGCTGCATCTGGAGGTGCGCGCCAACAATCCGGCGATCGCGCTGTATGCCGCGCACGGCTTCGCGCCGGCGGGGGTGCGCCGCCATTATTATCGCGGGCGCGACGGCGCGATGTTCGACGCGCATACCTATGTTCGGATGCTGGCGGATTGAGCGAATCGTTCGGCTCGCCTCAATTGCGAGTCGGTAGCGCTTTTCGCAACAAGCGGATCGCACTACATGGGGGCCATGCCCCGCAAGATCGACCTCGAAGCGCTGTGCCATGAAAAGGGACTGCGCATCACCGAACAGCGCCGCGTCATCGCGCGCGTCCTGTCCGAAGCCGAAGACCATCCCGACGTGGAGAAGGTCTATGCCCGCGCCTCCGCGATCGACCCGGGCATCTCGATCGCCACCGTTTATCGCACGGTGCGATTGTTCGAGGAGGCCGGGATCCTCGACCGCCACGATTTCGGCGACGGGCGCGCGCGCTACGAACCCTCGCCTGAGGCGCATCACGATCACCTGATCGACGTGGAGACCGGCCGGGTGATCGAATTCGTCGATCCCGAGCTGGAGCTGCTGCAAAAGGCGATCGCGGAGCGGCTGGGGTTCCGCCTGGTGGATCACCGGATGGAGTTGTACGGCGTCGCGCTGCGCCGCGACTGACGGCGAGGCGCGGTTGACGGCCCGCCCGGAACCGCGGCTTTCGGCCCGCGCGATCGCCCGGCTGGCCGCGCTGGTGGGGCTGCTGGCGGCGGCGCTGACGGTGCACGGGCTGTGGCGGCTGCTGCACCTTCCCTCCCCCTGGCCGCGGCTGTTCCTGGGCAGCGCCGCGCGCCTGTTCGGCGCGCGCGCGCGGATCGTCGGCACGCCGCTGCGCCGCGACGTCATCTTCCTGTCCAACCACCTGAGCTGGATGGACATATTGCTGCTGGCCGGGGCGACCGGCAGCGCGTTCGTCGCCAAGGCGGAATTGCGCGGGGCGCCGCTGGTCGGCTGGTTGTGCACGCTCAACCGCACCTTGTTCGTCCGCCGCGGCGACCGCATGGGGATCGAGCGGCAGGTGGCCGAGCTGCGCGACGCGCTGGCGCATGGCTGGGCGATCACGATCTTTCCCGAGGGGACGACCGGCGACGGGCGCGAACTGCTTCCGTTCAAGGCAGCGCTGCTGGGGGCGATCGACCCGCCGCCGCCCGGGCTGATGATCCAGCCGGTGCGCATCGACTATGGCGCGGCGACCGACGAACTCGCCTGGGTGGGCGACGAGCCGGGCCAGTCGCATGCCACGCGCGTGCTGAACCGTCGCGGCACCTTCACCGCGACGCTGCATTTCCTGCCCCCCTTCGCCCCGACCGGCGGAAGGAAGGCGATCGCCGCGGAGGCGCGCGAGCGGATCGTGGCCGCAGGCGGGGACCTTTCCGGCGCGGTAACACACACTTAAGCCTATTGATCCATATTATGTCCGACGAGGACAGGATATGGCCCCGCAGGAACCGTTCCCGCTTCACCACAGCTGGCCGCTCTATGAGCGCGATGCCCGTCTCGATCTGGGGCTGCTGCTGGATTCCGCCACGGACGGGGTGGCGGCGGGCGCCGGCACCACCGGCCACTGGCATTGCGATCTGGCCAGCGGGCAGCTGACCTGGGCGCCCGGCGTGCGCGAACTGTTTGGCATGGCGCCCGACGCGGCGGCCGATCGCACCCACGCGCTGTGGCGGTACGAGGAACTGTCGCGCGCCGCGATGGAGCGGCTGCGCGCCCATGCGATCCGCCACTGCCGCGGCTTCACGATCGACGTGGCGCTGCGCGACGCGGGCGTGCGGTGGATGCGGCTGGTCGCCGCGCCGATCGTCACCGACCGCCGCGTCATCGGGCTGTGCGGGTGGAAAACGGACGTGTCCGCCCTCTACCGCTGATCCGGCGCGGGTTGGCGCGGCGGGCACTTATCGGCTAAGGCCGCGCGCCATGTCCGCCCCCGCCGCCACCCCGCCCAAGACCTTTCACGTCAAGTCGTTCGGCTGCCAGATGAACGTCTATGACGGGGAACGCATGGGCGAATTGATGGCGGCGCAGGGGATGACCGCGGCGGCAACGCCGGGCGATGCCGATCTGGTCGTCCTCAACACCTGCCACATCCGCGAGAAGGCGACCGAGAAGGTCTATTCGGACATTGGCCGGCTGCGCAAGGACGCGCGCGCGCATGGCCGCTCCGCGCCGATGATCGCGGTCGCCGGCTGCGTCGCGCAGGCGGAGGGCGAGGAGATCGTGCGCCGCGCCAAGGTGGACGTGGTCGTCGGGCCGCAGGCGTACCACAACCTGCCCGCACTGGTCGCGCGCGCCGCGGACGGCTCGCCGGCGCTGGACACCGACATGCCCGCCGCGTCGAAGTTCGGCGCGCTGCCCGCGCGGCGGAAGGTGGCGCCGGGCGCGTTCCTGACGGTGCAGGAGGGGTGCGACAAATTCTGCACCTATTGCGTCGTCCCCTACACGCGCGGCGCCGAGGTCAGCCGGCCGTTCGCGGCGATCGTCGACGAGGCGAAGGCGCTGGTCGATGCCGGCGCGCGCGAGATCACGCTGCTGGGGCAGAACGTCAACGCCTGGACCGAAGGCGACGGGCGCGGGCTGCACGACCTGATCCGCGCGCTGGACCGGATCCCCGGGCTGGTGCGCCTGCGCTATACCACCAGCCACCCCAACGACATGGCGCAGGGACTGATCGATGCGCATCGCGACGTCGAAAGCCTGATGCCGTTCCTGCATCTGCCGGTACAGGCGGGCAACGACCGCGTGCTGCGCGCGATGAACCGCAGCCACACCCGCGACGGCTATCTGCGGCTGATCGACCGCATCCGCGCCGCGCGCCCGGACATCGCGCTGTCGGGCGACTTCATCGTCGGCTTCCCCGGGGAGACCGACGCCGAATTCGCCGACACGCTAAGCCTGGTCGACGCGGTCGGCCATGCGCAGGCGTTCAGCTTCAAGTATTCGCCGCGCCCCGGCACCCCCGCCGCGACGATGCCGGATCAGGTGCCCGCCGCGGTGATGGACGAACGGCTCAAGGCGCTCCAGGCCGCGCTCAATCGCGATCAGGCGGCGTTCAACGCGGCGTCGGTGGGGCGGTCGTGCGACGTGCTGATCGAGCGGCCGGGCAAGCTGCCGGGGCAGTGGCTGGGCAAGTCGCCGTGGCTCCAGTCGGTCCATATCGTCGGCGACCATGCGCCCGGCGAGCTGGTGCGCGTCACGCTGGCCCAGGCGGGCCCCAACTCGCTGGCGGGCACGGTCGCGCCACCGGTCGCGGCGGTCGCATAGAGGCGCGATCGTCGGGCGGGATCGGCCCGGCGATAGATGGTTTTCGTATACCCGTTTTGAGGGCCACTGGATGGCTTTCAATACAGATTAGTTATTTTGGGCACATGCTCGCCCCCACTCCCCCGATTCGCGCGATGACGCGGCTGCTGGCGGAAATGCAGACGTCGATCATGTCGGCGGCGCTGCCGCTGTTCGACGGGCGGGTCGACCGGTTCATGATCTACACCCTACTGGTGCGCCGCACGCTGGACGGCGGGCTGGCGACCCCGGTGCTGGCGCTGGCCGACAGCCTGGGGTTGCCGTTCGAGACGACCCGGCGGCATGTCGCGGCGCTGGTGGAGGCGGGGCTGTGCGCGCGCCGGCGCGGCGGCATCGTGACGATCGCGACGCTGGAGGACGAACCCTATGCCTCGATCGGCGCGCTGGCCCATGACGCGCTGGTCCGCTTCATCGAGGACATGGCGCGCATCGACGCGCTGCCCGCCTTCCCCGTTTCCCAGCGCCCCTATCACTGGCACAGCGGGGTCCGCGCCTCGGTCGATCTGATGCTGTCGGTGGCGCGCGCCAACCACCAGACGCATCACGACCGGCTGGACCTGGTGATCTTCTCCACCGTGCTCGCCGCAAGCGACCGGCGCATCGTCGCCGATCCCACGCTGGCGCGGCGGTTCGCCACCCCCGATGCCGAGCCGCTGCCGTCGCAGCTGCGGCTGCCGATCCGCGTGCCGCGGATCGCGCAGATACTGGGGCTGTCGGACGCGACCGTGCGCCGCCGGGTCGATCGGCTGGTGGAAGGACCGCTGGTCGCCGGGCCGGGAGGCCTCAGCGTCAACGACACGTGGCTGGCCACCGAAGAGGCGCGATCGGCGAGCGGGGAAAGCCACGCGAATCTGCGGCGGCTACTCGGCGCGCTGGGGGCGCAGGGCTTCCC
>NZ_LSJO01000530.1:0-4036 GCF_001556735.1 Sphingomonas sp. CCH9-F2
GGTAAGGAAGTCGGCGGGGGTGGCGGCGGTCCACACGAAGTCGCGGTGCTGGTTCATCACCATCATCGACCAGCGGCAATAGGTGGGATCGTCGGTGCCCAGCCGGAATTCCGCGCCCGGTTTCAGCTTGGCGGCGATCAGGTCGAGCGGGCCGTGGTTCATCATCCGCCGCTTGGCATGGCGCGCCTTGGGCCAGGGGTCGGGGTGCAGCAGGTAGACGCGGTCGAGCGAGGCGTCGGGCAGCCGCTCCACCACCTCCAGCGCGTCGCCCATATGGATGCGGACATTGTCCAGCGCGCCGTCGCGCACATGGCCCAGCGCGCCGACGACGCCGTTCAGGAACGGTTCGCACCCGATGAAGCCGGCGCCGGGCGCGGCGGCGGCCTGACCGGCGAGATGTTCGCCCGCGCCGAAGCCGATTTCGACGTGGAGCGGGCGCGCGTCGCCGAACAGCCGCTCGGCGGTCAGCGGGCCGTTGTCGGGAACCGCGATGCGCGGCAGCAGCTCCTCGACCAGCGCGGCCTGCCCGGCGCGCAACGCATGGCCCTGACGCCGGCCGTACAGGCGGCGGATCGTGATCGGATCGTTCATGCAGCGCCCCCTAACGCGGTCAGGCCCGAAACGGAACGCCGCGCGCGGCCGCCCGTTCGGCACGCGATGGAAAGCGATACACCCGCCGCCGATGTCGACGAACTGAAGGCGGCGGACGCGCGCGATGTCCACCGCGCCGTGCGCGAGGAGGGCGAGGAACAGCTGGTACGCCCGGCCGCGTCGCTGCTGTGGTCGGCGTTCGCGGCCGGCTTCGCGATCAACGCCTCGCTGCTGGCGGAGGGGGCGTTGCACGTGGCGGTGCCCGATGGCGCGGCCAAGACGCTGCTGGTGACATTGGGCTATCCGATCGGCTTCGTGATCGTGATCCTGGGGCGGATGCAGTTCTTTACCGAAAGCACGGTGACCGCAATGCTGCCGCTGATGGCGCGCCCGTCGCTGCGGGCGCTGCGCCGGACCGTGCGGCTGTGGGCGCTGGTGCTGGTCGCCAATCTGGCGGGCACGGCGACCGCGACGCTGGCGCTGTCGCAGGCCGGGCTGGTCGATGCGGGCCTGCGCGATGCGATGGTGGCGGTATCGACGCGGGTGCTGGCGCATGACGGCTGGGCGACGTTCCTGACCGCGATCCCGGCGGGCTTCCTGATCGCGAGCGTCGCATGGGTGCTGCCGAACGCGCGCGAACAGGCGTTCTTCGTGATCTATGCGATCACCTTCACCGTGGGCGTGGCCGGGTTGAGCCATTCGGTGGTCGGGTCGGCGGAGGCGTTCCTGTTGTTGTGGGACGGGCAGGTCGGCGTCGCCCGCGCACTGGGGCTGCTGATCGCGCCGGCGGTGGCGGGCAATCTGGTGGGCGGCGCGGGGCTGTTCGCGCTGCTGGCGCACGGGCAGGTGCGCGGCGAGATGATGGAAGGCAGGCAGTGATGGGCGGCAAGGCGAAGAAGAAGGCGCAGCGGCTGGCGACGGCGGAGCATCGCGCGGAGCGGCCGTTGCTGGCACTGGCGAGCACGCCGTTGATCCGCATGCTGTCGCCCGCGGCCAAGGCGGCGGACGAGCCGCAGCTGCTGGCGCTGGGCATCGGCACTTTCGCGCTGGGCACGGTGCTGCGCCGGCGCACGATGGCGCGCAGCGGGGCGCGGATGGTGGCCAGCCACCTGCTCGCCACCGGCATCAAGACCGCGCTGAAGGCGGGGGTCGATCGCGCCCGCCCGACCGCCGCGGCAAAGGGCGGCGCCACGCTGCGCAAGGGGCATGGCACCGCCGATACCGCGCGCAACGCCTTTCCCTCCGGCCATGCCGCCGGGGCGGTGGCGGTGGCGCAGGCCGCCGCGCACGAGGCGCCCGGCGTCGCTACCCCCGCGCGGCTGGCGGCGGGGGCGGCGGGTGCGTTGCAGGTGACGCGCGGCGCGCATTATCTGACCGACGTCGCCGCGGGCGCGGCGATCGGATGGCTGTCGGAACGGTTGGCCGGCTGGGCGGTCGGCACTGCCGAACGCTATGTCGCGCAACGAGCGGCGCGTGCCGACGACGCTGGCGCGCTGGCGGAGGTGGAGGCGCACCCCAGTTGAGGCGTCCTCAACCTGCGGGGCCTCAACCCGCCGTGAAGGTCATCCCCGCGTTGGCGATCAGCCGTTCGCGCAGCTTCGCGCCCATCAGGGCGCCGGGGGTCCAGATGCCGCCCGCGCCCTCGACGTCGCGGATCAGGCACAGCGCGCTTTCGGCGAGCATCTTCGATGTGCAGCCGTAGCCGGGGTCCTTGTCGCCGGTGACGACCGCGTCGATGCGCGTATTGTCGGGCATCAGCCCGGCGAACAGGATGTCGAAATGGCCCGCGTCGCGTTCCTCCTTCGACGGGCCTTCGCCGGGTTTCGGCCCCTTGTCGCCGGCCAGCGGGTTGATCTTCGCCAGCGCCTCGGCTGCGGCCTTGCCCATGTCGCCCAGCCCGGCGACGACCATCTCGTCATAGACCAGATCGCCCCACGGCTGCCCCAGCAGGAAGTTGGTGCGGTGGACGTTCTTGGTATTGATCGGCGCCATGATGAACGGCGCGACCCAGGCGGCGATCGTCGGGTCGTATTCGGGCAGCAGCCCGGCCGGCTGCGCGGGGCCGGCGTGGCCGGGCGCCAGCGCGAACGGATCGGTCAGCAGCATCGCCAGCGACGGCTTGCGCGCGATCGCCGCCAGCGTCGCCTTCAGGCTGGCGCTGGTGCCGCCGGAAAAGCCGCCCTTCATCTGGCGCACGCGCGCCTTCACGCGCGGCACCGGCTGGCCGAACCGTTCCTTCGCCGCTTCCTGCAGCGTCAGCACGCCCAGGTCGAAGGGGATCGAATCGAACCCGCACGAAAAGACGATCCGCGCGCCGGTGCGCTTCGCTTCCGCATCGTGGCGGTCGATCATCTCGCGCATCCACCCCGGCTCGCCGCATAGGTCGACATAGGCGGTGCCGGTCGCCGCGCACGCCGCCACCAGATCGCTGCCGTACAGCTGGTACGGGCCGACGGTAGTGATGACGACCCGCGTACGTTCGCACATCGCGCGCAGCGAGGCGGGATCGTCGGCATTGGCGGTGAGGAGCGGGATGTCGGCGGACACGCCCATTTCGTCGCGCACTTCCTGCAGCTTGGTCAGCGAGCGGCCCGCCATTGCCCAGGTGAGGCCGCTGGGGTAGGTGAGCGCCAGATATTCGGCCACCAGCCGCCCGGTGAAGCCCGACGCGCCATAGACGATGACGTCGAATTCGCTGGCCATAATCCCTGTCCCGATTCCCGCTTTCGCGCGATTGTGCGGGACCGGCGGCGGGGAGGCAAGCGCGACGGCGGCCCCGTCAGGCCGCTTCGCTGAATTGCAGGCTGGCGAGCCGCGCATACAGGCCGCCCTGCTGGATCAGCGCGGCGTGCGTGCCTTCCTCCACGATCCGGCCGGCGTCCAGCACCGCGATCCGCTGCGCCGCGCGGACGGTAGCGAGGCGATGCGCGATGACGATCGTGGTGCGCCCGGCCATCAGCCGCTCCAGCGCATCCTGCACCAGCCGCTCGCTTTCGGCGTCCAGCGCGCTGGTCGCCTCGTCCAGCAGCAGGATCGGCGCATCGCGCAGCAGCGCGCGCGCGATCGCCACGCGCTGGCGCTGCCCGCCCGACAGCCGCGCGCCGCCCTCGCCCAGGAAGGTATCCAGCCCGTCGGGCAGCGCGCGCAGGAAATCGGCGGCATTGGCCGCCTCCGCCGCGGCCCAGATCGCCGCATCATCGGCATCCCAGCGGCCGTAGCGCAGATTGTCGCGCGCGCTGGTGCCGAAGATGACGGTTTCCTGCGGCACCATCGCGATCCGCGCGCGCACCGCCGCCGGATCGGCATCGCGCAGGTCGACACCGTCCACCATCACGCGCCCGGCGGCGGGTTGGTAGAAATGCTGGATCAGCTGGAACAAGGTCGATTTGCCCGCGCCCGACGGGCCGACCACTGCCAGCGTCTCCCCCGGCGATACGGTCAGCGA
>NZ_LSJO01000531.1:0-225 GCF_001556735.1 Sphingomonas sp. CCH9-F2
GGAACGATGCGAGCGGTGGCTTTGATCCTTGCGGGGGTGGGCGTTCCGGCATGGGGAGCGCCCGCCGCAGTGCCCGTGGCCGGCGACAAATGGGTCGTCGATGCTGGGGCCGACAAATGCACGCTGACGCGCCGGTTCGGCTCGGACGCGGCCTCGGTCACGCTGTCATGGTGGCGCGTACCGACGACGCGCCGCTCGACCCTGTGGGTTACCGAGGCGGGCGGG
>NZ_LSJO01000532.1:0-763 GCF_001556735.1 Sphingomonas sp. CCH9-F2
CGGTCACCCCCGCCGCCAGCACGCGCGCGGTCGGCAGGTCGGCGGTCCCGCGCGTCTTGACGAAGGCGTCGATGTCGTCGGCGCGCCAGAATTCCTGTTCAAAGGTCTCGCTCGCCTTGCGCGTGCGGCCCAGCTTCACCCAGAAGGCGATGATGATCGCCCAGGTCCAGATGCTGGCCAGCAGCAGCCCCAGCATCACGCCCTTCACCACCCAGTCGGCCTGAAGGAACAGCGCGATCGGGGACAGGGTCGCGGCGTCGGTCTGCAAAATCGGGTTCACGGCGTATCTTCCCCCTGGAGGACGAGGCTGCGGAAACGGTCGATCCACGCGGCGGGCTGGCGGCGCGGGCGGCCGTCCGGCCCCACCAGCGCCGCGGTCACGGTGGCATCGGTCAGCAATTGGGCCCGGCGCCTGACTGTCTGATGAATGACGACACTGGCGGCGCGCGCCGCGACGACGCGGCTTTCGACCAGCAGGGCATCGTCGAGCCGCGCCGGCGCACGGTAGCGGATGGCCAGGTCGGCGATCGCATAGGCGCCGCCCCCGCCCTCGAAATGCGCGCGCTGGTCGATCCCGGCGACGCGCAGCATGTCGGACCGGGCGCGTTCCATATAGCGCAGGTAATTGGCGTGATAGACGACGCCCGACAGGTCGGTGTCCTCGAAATAGACGCGCACCGCGAACAGGTGCGCCGCGCCCTCGAACCGTCCCTGCGCCGGCTGGTCCTGACCCTCGACCGTCATTGGCGGGCTGTTAACCCAA